>JAEWSS010000162.1 GCA_023459755.1 Verrucomicrobiota bacterium
CCACCAAGGCTATGCTTGAACAGGCCGGAGAGCGGTTGATTCAGGCGCTTTGCCCAAAGTGGAACGGCGGAACCGCGATCTTTGCCGCCAGTGGAAGCGACGCCTTTAATCTGCTGGCGCAGGCGGCGGAATGGGGCGACGGCAAGGCAAAAGTGTCGGCTCTGGAGCATCCGGCGCTGATCGCCGCGGCGTCCAGAGCCGGCGGCAGACTGTCGGCCTGGACCCATGTGCAGAGTGAACTTGGCAGTTTCGGCGTTCCGGTCGCCGGCGAGGTCGTGATGTGTGACACCATTCAGTCAGCCGGCAAAATGCCACTGCCGGAAGCCGACATCGTAACGGTTTCCGGTCATAAGCTCGGTGTGTGGGGTGGGGCCGCGCTGTTGCTGCGTCCGTCCTGCGGAGTGAAACTTGACGTTGCGGCGCTGCGTCACAAGGAGTACAGGTATGGACGGGTGGAGCCGGTGCAGGCGTTGATGCTGGCCGCCGCCGCCGAGGCGTGGTGTGAACGCATGACGGAGAATCTTGAGCGTGTGGCGGCCATTAATCATTTTTTGCGCGGAAGTCTGCCGGACGGCGTGGTCGCCACGATTCCGGAAGCGGAAGCGTCTCCCTATATACTACATTTAAGGATGATCGGCAAACAGGGCGCGGTGATCGCCAGAATGTTGTCGGCCCGGGCGGTGATGACGTCACCATCCAGCGCATGTCAGGCGGAGGCCGGCGGACCGTCGGCGGCGATGACTGCGATCGGCTTTCACGGCAAATCGTCTTTTGAAGGTCTCAGACTCAGTTTTTCGCCGCATAATACTATTGATGAGGGTAAAAACTTTGTTAATATTCTCAATGACGTGCTTGGCGATTATTGATCGTGGCTGCTGGCCGCATTGAAAAAATTTGCGCAAATATGGCAGTTTATATTTTTTTCTGAAAAAAATGAAAAAAAAAGGCTTTTTAAATTTGCATTATATTTTATGCATGATATTTTCATTGTTATGGAAGAGCGAATCACGGCGTTGTGGCATGTATTCTTTTGGAGGCACACCGGGCAACCGATGTGGAAGAGGAGGGTACCACAACGCCTTCTTTTTTGTTTTTTATTTCATTGTATGACATTGGGATTGGAGACGCAATGAAAAAAATGCATATATCGCTTGCCGGGTGTGTGTTGTTGTGTGTTTTTTTACTCTGTCTCGGCACAATAATGGTGGCAATCATCATTTGGCTGCTGGAGCGAACCGAAAATTGGTAGCTTTTCGCCGCCATTCCGGTATTCATCGTCAATTTCAAGAAATAATTATCCCATTCGGCATTCGGGCAGAACTGCCGTTTTTTTCAATATTTTATAAAAAAATGATTTTTTCTGCTTGACAAACATTATTCGCAATGTATTATTTGCATTAACGGTTGAGGAGCCGTTGGTCCATTTCGCTTTTTTTTAGAGGAGGAAATTGCGATGAAAAAAGAAACATACCTTGCTGATTTTCTTAGTAAGTACACCATCAGACAACTTTGTGATGAAGAATGGAATGATGCTGAAATTTCTCCGAAATGTTCGCATTATCGGCATAAACAACGCGTGAAGAAGGTTCGCCGCCAAGTGGTTGGGCGCAGCTCGTAAATATTAATATAACGATCCTCAGCCGAATAGATAAACGCTCCGTGTCCCGGAGCGTTTTTTTATGGCGGTTCCGGTTGTAAAATTTGTTTGAAGAATTATTGTATTGACCGGAGATTCAGAACTGGAACGTCACAACAGGAGTTTGATGTTATGGAAATGTTGTCATTGGAATATTCGTTTTATCCAAAGAGTTATGACGTCGTTGTCATCGGCGGCGGAACCGCCGGCGCAATCGCGGCGATGGCCGCCGGACGCGAGGGCCGATCGGTTTTGCTGGTCGAACGCGAATACGCGCTCGGCGGAACCGCAACGCTGGCGCAGACCACACCGCGAATGACCAATCATATGACGCAGGACGTAATGAATTCAAGTTTGTCCGGCGAGCTGCATGCGCTGCTGATAAAACATGGATTCGGTTCCGGTCGGATCTGGTTCAATCCGCAGCTGTTGAAGTGTGCGCTGGAGGAAATGTGTGAAAAATATGGAGTGGATTTGCTGTACGGCGCCGATTTTCTTAAGATCGTCGGTGAGTCCGGCACGCTGACCCATGCGATTTTCCAGACGATTGCCGGTCCGCTTGCGGTGAAGGGCGGGACGTTTATCGACGCTACCGGCAATGCATCGGTTGCCGCCTCCGCCGGATGTCCGGTTGTGGAGGGGGACGAAAACGGCAGGAATCAGCCGATGACGCTGCGCTTCGCATTGCTTAATGTGGACGTTGAGGCCACGCGCGAATTTATGTATAGGAATGGCGCGTTGGACACTATGGATCAGGATTATTTGGAGTTGGCGTCACTGTGGAAAATGGGGAATCATCCGCTGACTTCGCTGTTCCGCAAGGCGGTTGACGACGGTGTGCTGATCGAGCGCGACGGCAATTATTTTCAGAGTTTTGCCACTCAGTGCTACGGCACCGGAGTGATGTATTTCAATTGTCCGGAGGCGTCGCAGATCCGCAATGCGCTCGATCCTGAGGCAATCACCGAAATGGTGGTTTACTCGCGCAAGGCGGCGTTGCGGCTGTTGGCGTTTTTACGCAAATATGTGCCTGGATTTGCGAATGCCGAATTTCATTCGTTTTCCGAGATTCCCGGTGTGCGGGAAAGTCGCCGCATTGTCGGCAAATATTATTTGACCGAGCCGGATTACGACCAGCGCCGCCGCTTTCCAGACGGTGTGGCTCAGACCGCTTATCCGATTGATATTCATGATGATGCACTTCAGACTCTGCACCTGATGGGGCCGGGCGAGTTTTTTGAGATACCATTTCGTTCTCTGATCCCGCAGAATGTGAAAAATCTGTTGGTTGCAGGGCGGTGCGTGTCCGCGAGTTTTCGGGTTCAGGGGGCGTTGCGGATTCAGCTTGTGTGCATGGCGCTGGGGGAGGCGGCCGGAATTGCGGCCGGTCTGAATGCTGAAACTGCGGAGTGTGACGGCGTTATGATCCGTCATAAGATGATGGAGTACGGCGGCACGTTCGCCTGACCCGGATAACCGGAAAGCTGAAACCGGAATGGATTACTCCATTCCGGTTTTTTTGTGGATAAATCGGCATTATGCGGACTGGAAGGCGAAAGCGGTTTGTCCTTTTTGTGAATGCCGGGTGATCGATGGACGTTTTTTGGTAACTGCGCTGCGGCTTTTTGAGGCGCGGCGGGGTTGGAAAATGTCCGTATTCGGCGCGGGATTGCTCAGTCGCCCTGATCGATCTGGACATCGCGACGCTGGAACGTCGGGACGTCAAGGTCTTCTCCGTTGTAGGAAACCTGCGGCGAATTGGCAAAAATACCACGACTTAGCGGCGTATTGACCAGTTCAAACACAAGTTGTTTTGGTTCGCTGTTTCCCGCGTTGTCTTCCGTCGGGGCGGCGGTTTGTTCGACCTCCACCAGCGCCGGAGTTTTACGGCGCGGCTTAATTTTCGCCCGGTCATTGTATTTGATCGCCAGCAGTGAAGATAGCACACAGCCGGCATATTCCGGAGAAGTGTTGACGCCGATCGCCAGCTCGCATCCCTCCGGCAGGCATTTGCCGGCGGCCTGCATGGTCTGCTGAACGGCGGCGATGCCGAGTTCCGGGCCGCCGAGAACGCTGAACAGCACGGCGTCGGCCTCTTTCAGTTTGCCGATACCGCCCAAAAGCGGTGCCGCCAGCGTGCGGTCCACCGCAAGTTGTCCGGCGTTCGGCCCTTCGGCGGTGCTGGCCACTCCGACGCCCAGCGAACAGTAGCATTTCCGCTCCTTGAACATGGTCTGGAGATCGGAGAAATCGGCGCCGATCATATTGCCGTTGCCGAGCATTTCCGCAATGGCGATGATGGCGCGCGCCATTTCGGTGTCGGCCAATTTAAATGCTTCCGCCGCCGGCGTTTCCGGCAGTAGAACGGAGAACAGCAGGTCATTCGGCAGAAGCAGAAGCACGTCGGACGACATCAATAGTTCGGCGGCGGCGGCATCGGCCTTTTGGCGTTTTGCATCGCCCTCCCAGCTGAACGGAACGGTCATCATGTAGATGGTCGGCATTTTTAGTTTAGAGCAGAGACTGGCGATTGCTTCGACGCCGCCGGTGGCGAGTCCGCCGCCGAGTCCGCCGGTCACAATCAGGTATGACGATCCGGCGACGCGGTTTTCGATATTATCGCGTTCGCGGGCGATGGCGCGCTGTCCCTTCTGGCAGTCGCCGCCGCAGCCGTGGCCGTGGAGCCATTGCACATCCGCCAGAAGCTGTGCCGATTCCGGAAGTTTTGACGCGCCGATGGTATTTACATCGGTGTCCACGGTCAGCAGATTCAGTTTTGCCGCCGCCGGCAGTGCCGCCAGTGCGTTGAGTATCTTCATGCCGCCGGAGCCGAGGCCGAGAACGGTGATTTTTCCGGTTGCTTCATTCATAATTTGATAGAGTCCTTGAGGTCGGTTATGGTTCGGCGGGCTGAGTCGCCCATGTTGCCGAGCGCTCCGAAAATCGAGGTGAACATGCCGCGTTTGCGGTTGAGATTGGCGATTTTCAGCAGTTCGGCGGCGTAGCAGAGCGAACCCCAGAGCGACGAATAGCGCGGATCGGCCAGGAATCCGAGGTCCTGTTCATGGTCATACGGTGCGCCGATTCGCACCGGCAGGTCGAACATACTGTGGAATATCTCGGCGGTGCGCGGAAACAATGCGCCGCCGCCGGTCAGAATTCCGCCGGAAGCGAGGTTGCGCAGCGCCGACTGATCGGGAAATCCGTTGCGGACGATGGTGAACAGTTCGCGCAAACGCAGGTCGATGATCTTTTCAAAGCTGGCCAGCGGAATGCGGCGGCCGGACACCTCCACCATGCCGGAATTCACGGCCGAGGGTTGTTGCAGCAGACTGCCGGTGAAAACGCCGCGGCAGACGTCAAGCGGCAGATTCAGCCCGATTGAGAGGTCGTTGGCCAGGTGGTCGAATCCGACCGGGATCACGCCGGAGGCGAAAACGCCGTCGTTGAAGATGGCGATATATTCGGTGGTGCCGCGGCCGACGTCAACCAGCAGCGCGCCGTGTTCGCGTTCCTCCTGACTGACCACGGCGTAGAGGTCGGCCAGTCCGCTGAAGATCAAACTTGGCGGTTCTTCAAAGCCGGCGTCGATGAACGCGGTGCGGAAGTTGTTGATGCGGTTTGCGTCGCCGAAGATAACGTGAGAGAACAGCTCGAATTTTCTGGCGTTCTGGTCGATTGGATTGCGAACCCGGCGAACGTCGTCGAGCACATAGTAGCTGTCGGCGATATTGAATTTTTCGAGGTTTCCGGAGAGCGTCTTCTGTTCGATCGCGTCGGCGGCGGCCTGAAGGTCGGCGGCGGAGACTTTTCCGTCCACGAACAGCGCCGCGGACTCCTGGCGGCTGGCGATGTTGCAGCCGGAAATATTCATGGCGAAGATGCGCGACTTGTTGAGCATTTTCGAGGTGTCGGCCCGGTCAAATGCGGCGATGAGTTTTTCCAGCACGCGGTCCATATCGGCGATTTCGCCTTTGACCACTTCGCCGTCCACCGGTTCTTCCGCGAAGTCGATCACCCGCAGCGGCTCGTCCTCCGTGACCTCGCCGGTGACAACGCAGATCTTGGAGCTGCCGATCTCTACGGCAGTGACAATATCGGTATGTTTGAACATGTTCTATTCCTTTGTAGAAAAGATACCGCAAAAGCTGTAAATTTCCAGTCGCAAACGTTCAATTTTCCGGTTTTTTTTACATCCGGTTTGCGCGGAGGCGCGCGAAGCGCTATATTACCCGATACAACGACAGGATTTTGCTATGAATTTATACTATAC
>JAEWSS010000163.1 GCA_023459755.1 Verrucomicrobiota bacterium
CCCGTGACTGGTCGATGTAGTTGAACCGGACGGTCTCCGCGATTTTTACCGTGCCGTGCTGCGGCGCCGTTTTGCCGATAAGCTGATTGATAAAGGTGGTTTTTCCGGCGCCGTTCGGCCCGATGACGCCGACTTTGCAGCCGGGAGTGAATTCAAAACTGAAGTCGTGAAAAAGCATTCTGCCGCCAAGCTCGCAGCTGAGATTTTCCACATCCACCACTTTATTGCCCAGATAGTCGCCGGGCGGGATGACCAGTTCGATCTCTCCGGTGCGTTTTACGCCCTCGACGGCGGAAAGTTCGTTGAAGCGGCGGAGCCGGCCGAGATTGCGGCGCAGTCGCGCCTTGGGGGAGCGGCGCACCCAGTCCACTTCGAGGCGCAGGAATTTGTTGCGTTTGGCCTCGGCCTGATCTTCGGAGTATTCGCGTTCGGCTTTTGCGGCGAGGAAGTCGGCGTAGGAACCGGGCGACGAGAAAAATTTTCCGTTGCACAATTCGACCACCCGGGTGGCGATGCGGTCGAGAAAGTAGCGGTCATGGGTGACAAAGAGGCAGGCCCCTTTGAACGAGATCAGCATATCCTCAATCCACGAGATGGTTTCGATGTCCAGATGGTTGGTCGGCTCGTCCAGCAGCAGCAGGTCGGGATCGGCCATCAAGGCGGCGGCGAGGGCGACCCGGCGTTTTTCGCCGCCGGAGAGTTCGGCGGTCTTCCGGTCTGCGTCCGGCAGTTTCAGCCGTTCCGACAGGTCGCGCGCCTTGGCGTCCAGGCTCCAGCCGTCGTGCAGTGTGATGAGGTGTTCGAGTTCGGAGTGGCGGGCGGCGGTGCCGGAGTCGGCCTCGTATTCGGCCAGAAGCGACTCGATATATGACGCTCCCTGATGCAGGCATTCCGCCACGGTCAGCTCTCCGGGCAGTTCAAAATCCTGCGGCAGTTCAGAGATGCGCACGCCGCGGGTGACGGATATTTTACCGGATGAAAGATCATTTTTGCCGGCGACGGTTTTCAACAGAGTCGTTTTTCCGCAGCCGTTGCGCCCCACCAGCGCCACTTTTTCGCCTTCGTGGATCGACAGTTCAGCCTGGTCGAAAATCACCTGCCGTCCGATGTTGAGCGCCATCGCGCCCGCCTGCCACAAAACTTTCAAACTATGTTCTCCATGGGTTTTGCCGCGTTCCGCAGGGCGCGGCGGAACGGCCGGACCGCGAACGCGACATCTATATAATATACTCCACGTCCGACGTTAAATAAAGCGACCGTCCGGTTTATTGCGCAATCTTTTGCGTTCCGGCGGACGCGGCGGCATATTTTGCATTTTTTGTCTTTACGGGTTGAAAAAATGTTATATCCGGGCTCAATTATTAAAATGTGAAACCTGTTTTTTATTTGAAAGGACTCAAAATGAAAGAAAATTCAATAGCGTCGGATTTTTTGAAAAAAGTTGAAACAATACTTGAAACGGTGGCGCGCGACGAGGCGGAGCGGCTGGACGCCGCCGCCGAAACCATCGCCGCCGCGTATCTGGCTCACGGTAAAATCTATATTTTCGGCTGCACCCATTCGGCGATTATGGCGGAGGACGTCTTTTACCGCGCCGGAGCACCGGGGTTCTGGCAGCCGCTCTGGGGGCCGGGAATGAGCATCGCCACCACGCCGGGCGTGCTCTCCAGCGCGGTGGAAAAAAACGGTGAACTCGGCCGCAGTATCGTCGAATGTTCATGTCTTGCCCCGGGTGACGTGATTCTGGTGGTCTCCACCTCCGGTAAAAACGGTGCTCCGCTCGGCGTGGCCGACGCGGCTTTGAAACGCGGCGCCAAACTGCTGGCAATCACCTCTTCCAACTACCGTAAACGCGCCGGGAATTATCCGGGAATCGCCAATTTGTGGAGCTTCGAGGATCGCGGCGTCATCATCGACAACCATGTTCCGGAAGGCGATGCGGCGATCACTGCCGGCGGCGTTCCGATGGGACCGGTTTCGACCATTGTCGGCTCCTATATCATGCAGGTTCTGTCGGCCATGGCGGTGGATAAAATTGTGGCCGCCGGAGCCGAGCCGCCGGTGTTTTTGAGTTCCAACGCTCCCGGCGGTCTGGAGCACAACACCAAGCTGATGAACCAGGCCGAAATGCGCGCCAAGTTCATGATGCCGTAATTATGGCGACGGAGCGGGAAGGCGGTATTCGCATGGAATGTGTGGCGGCAATCGACATCGGAACCAGCCGGATCAAAGCCGCGCTGGTTGATGCGTCCGGCGTCATGCGCGGCATGGCCGACGTGCGGCTGGACCGGGCGGCGGCGCCCGGCGTACAGGACGCGAAAGTCTGGGTCGATTCGAGCGCCGCGCTGTTGAGGCAGCTGACCGCGGAGCATCCGGATATTCATCCGCTGGCGGTGGCGCTGACCGGCAACATGCACGCGATGCTTCCGGTGGACGGTTCGGGTGCGCCGCTGCTTCCGGCGCGGTTGTGGAGCGACAATTCCTCCGTGGCGGAGTCGGATTTCCTCAATCGCGGTTACGCCGGATTTTTCCGGGAAAAGGCCGGGAATATATGCGCTCCGGTGTTTTCGCTGCCGAAGATTCTGAAGTTTAAAAAAGAATATCCCGAGCTTTACCGCCGCACCGCCCGTTTTCTTCAGAGCAAAGACATCGTGGCGCATTTTCTGACCGGAAATTTTGTCACCGACGCCTCCGACGCCTCCGGCGTGCTGGCCATGGATCTGACGACCGGGAAATGGGACGCCGGACTGTTGACCGACATCGGGTTGGACATTAAAAAATTTCCCGATATTTTAACGTCTTCCACTATTTGCGGCCGGGTAACTGCTCAGGCGGCGGCGGCCACCGGACTTGCGACCGGAACTTTGGTGGCGATCGGCGCCGGCGACCTTGCCACCGCGGCGCTCGGCGGCGGAGTGGATGACGACACACTGTCGCTCACCCTCGGTACCGCCGGACAGCTTCTGGGGTGCGGCGCGCCGGGTGTCGGCAAACGGCTGTTCGGTAAAATATTCGTTTTCGCCCACGCCGACCCGGAGCGCGAACTTTATCTGGCCTCGGTGCCGTCCGGCGGTTTTGTGTTCGAGTGGTTCGCCCGCAACCACAATCTGTCGATGGATGAGTTTTTCCGCCGCGCCGACCGCGCCCGGCTCAACGCCGACTATCCGGTATTCATGCCCTACATCCTCGGCCGCGGCGCACCCTATATGGACTATCGGCCGTGCGGATCCTGGCATAAACTTTCAGCCGAACACCGGCTGGACGAACTTTGTCTGGCCGCGATTTTCGGAACGCTGGCGGCGCTTCGGCAGGGCGCCGATCTGCTTACCGCGCTGGCCGGAGTTCGCAACCGATTGACGCTTCAGGCCTTGGCTTGTCGGGAACCGGCGGTCGGCCGAACCGCCGCCGATTTGTTCCGCCAGCCGCGCAAACTGGCTCCGGCCAATCAGGAGGCGTCGCTTCTGGGCGCCGCCATGCTCGGATTCACCGCCGCCGGACGGTTTCCAACCGTCGGCAACGCCGAACGTGAAATGTTCAAATATACTGAAACCGTTCAAGCGCCGTCGCCGGTGGCGGAAACGCTGTTTGCCGAATATCTCGGATTTGCCGGAAAAATCTGATTTTTTTCATAGATATTGTTATACTTTTGTTTCACCATTGTTATATTTGTCGTATAATTTACGACAAAGGAAGCAACAATGGAC
>JAEWSS010000164.1 GCA_023459755.1 Verrucomicrobiota bacterium
GGATTGACCCATTCGACGATTTTCTCGAAGCTGGCGATTCCCTCGTGTAGCTTCCCGAAGCGGTTGGCGTTCCCGCCGAGGATGACGGCTGTTCCGGCGATGACCAAGTCTTCATTGCCGAAGAAGGTGAATGCGCCGGTAATCGGCTTGAGTTTACCCTCTTCGTCGCACACAAGGATAATGCCGCGATCCAGTTCGATGAGCTGGACAAGGTCGCATCCGATGATGTCGTACAACCCTTGCAGGGAGTTGTTGGGATTCGGCACATCGACTTCTTCGATGGTACGGTCGGTCGGATTAATTTTGATTCCACGCATAATTTGCTCCTGTCAATAATTTTTCTTTTGCTGACGCGTGTTGGTGATGAACGTTTTATTCGATCCCTTGAGCGTGATTTCTCCGGCAGGCTCCCAATCGCCGTTGCTCCATACTTTGGTGATGAAGCCATTGGCGTTATGCTCACGCATTGCCTGTTTTGCCGCCGCCAGAGAATGGAAATCCTCGCGGTAATCTGTCTCATCATTGATCACGGTATATATTTTCATCTTTTGCTCCGGTTGAGCCAAGGGCTTTCGCCCTCGGTGTAGGTTGGCGGTTATTTGCAGTCCCGTGCGTATTTCAGCGCATTCTCGATTCGGATGAGCCGTGCGCGTTCGCTTGTCATCCGCGATGTGTATCCTTGGCGGTCATCAGCGGTCTGTTGCATCCACTGGTCGATGTCGATCAGCATTTCATTGATTTGCTTCTGGATGTCCATGCGCTTCCAGTCCGGCTGTGCTTCGAGGGTTGTCATTTTCCGTATCTCCTTGATTATGTTTTGGTTCTGACACTCTATCGTCCACGGTTCTTAATTAAGCGTTCCAGTGCCTTAATAGCCAATGAGTTATCGAACATAAACGCAAGATATATCGATAAAAGAAAAAGCCCAGAGACAGGGCAAAAAAGCACCGCCTCCGGGCATGGGTTATTCGGTCGCGGAAGTCGCGGCGTCCGCCTTGGTCAGAGCGTCAACGACCTTGTCGGCATCCGCTCCGGCTTTCACAAGATCGACGGCGGCTCCGTTGATCTGCCGACCGATTTTGATTTTGAGCGTGCCGTCCGTATTCACGGCGGCATTGCCGGATTTTTCCGTACCGCTTGCGCCGTTGGCATCGGTTTTTCCAGTTACTTCGATTTCCACGTTGTCCCGCGTCACCGCCGACAGAATTTTGCCGTAGCGGAGATTGAAGGACGCAGTGTAGTTTTCGGGATTGACTCCGGCATCGAAACCAATGCCGTCGCCATAAGTAATAGCGTTGTGACCACACCCGGCAAGAATTACGGCGGCACAAACAGCCGCCCCGACGAGAAACAGATTCTTCATGATTTTACTTTCCTTCCGATTTACGTTTTTTCTGACACACGGCGCATTCGCAGGGACTCGTCCACGCTGACCAGCCGAAGAGCTGGCAGACGTTTCCGAAGCGGCGCGCCTGATTCATCACGATATAGCGGCGCGGATTGTACCAGCCGAACTGCGCCTTGGCGACCGCATCGCCGTTGCGTTTGAAGCGGTCGTTGGAGGCCGCGAACTTTTCCTTGCCGCCATCCGATTCATGCCATTCGCAGTCATGGATGAATGCCACGACCGCAAGGCTCGGATGGAGCGAACTGATGACGTTCCGCAGCCATTCAGGGAAAGCGTCCGGGCCGATGCCGTTGTAGATGGAGCAAAGTTCCGACATCGTGTATTTGCCGAGAATTTCCCGATTTTCGAGCTGAAACTCCTCGGCCTGCCGTTTCAGTTCTTTGATTTCCTTCAGACGATTCATAAACCTCCTTTACGGTTAAACCGTCTCCACCTTCACCGCGAAGCGGAGATGCTTGGTGTTGTCGTAATTGTTCTCGTGAGCGGCGAATGCGAGATTGGAAATCAGCAGTTCAACACCCAATACATCGACCTCCGCCGTTGCCGTAGCCTCGGCGTGTCCAGTCTCAAATGTCGAACTGATTACGCCCGAACCCTTGACCACGTAATCCAGCGCGGTCACGACCGAACCATCCGAACCGCGCAAAATCCAGCGCAATTCCGAATCCGTGTTCAGCGTGATGATTTCCGGCATTTTCATAAGATCGACCGTCAACTTGACAGCTGTTCCAGCGGAAGCGATGACGGTGCTTCCAGTTGTATGTTTCAGCCCGATGTCGAACGAATCCCACAGCCGGATGAACGCGCTCTTTGCTCCGGTCAGCATATACATAGTGTTCGGATTGAACGATTGAACCACGAACGATCCGTCACGGTTTCGCGCGGCCATTCCCTTGCCGTCGCTTGTTCCGTATGTGGAGTTTACCGCTGGCACCGCCGTCATGAGGCCTGTGTCATAAATCGTTCCAGATGGAATTTTCGCCGAGCGAATCCGGTAGGTCAGATTGTCGAATACCGCGCCCTCTTTAAGATTGAACGCGAAGCGGATTGCGCCTATGCCGCCCGTCCCCGTCATGCAGCATGCCATAACCGCCCGTCCGGAAAGATTCCAGTCATCGGGTGAACCGAGCGGAGCCATGAAGCTTCCCTGCAAATCGTTTCCGAGATCGTCGGCAAATCCGATGCGCCAGTAATGATTGCCGGATTGTGTCCAGTTGGTGACCGCGCCGGAAACGTATTCACACCATACCAGCAGATCGCCATCCATTCCGGCATACGGGAAACAGCCTCCGATGTAAGGAGACGCGTTGCGCCAAAACGAGAATTTCGTTGCCGCGTTTCCGGTGGCGGTCGCCGTGCCGTTCAATGTGACCGAACCATCCTCGTTGACGGTCACCGTAACTCCCTGTTTTTCACCGAGACTGCCGATGCCGCGTCCGGTAGTCTTGCCGGCAAGCAAAGCCTTGAACGCATCGTCGGAGTCGGTCAGTTTCCTGCATTTTATCATCTTTGTTCCAGTCGCCGAATCATCCGCGACGCTGGTCGCGGTGAACGTCACATCCCCGTTGGCCAGCACGGTGACATTGCCGGATGCGTCAACCGTCGCGGCGTTATTGTCGGACGAACTCCACGTCACATCCTGTGCTGTTTCCGCCGGAGAGACGGAGGCGGCAAGCGTGCCGGAATTGACCATGGCATCATCGCCGGACACAGTCACCACCGGAACGTCGGACGCCGCCTTGGTATATGTCCACGAATCGGAAACCGACGAGGTCGGATCGTCCGCGTCCGCATAGGAACGTGCCTCAAAGACGTTTTCTCCATCGGCAAAATCCACCGCGTTAAAATCCCAGCAGACATTGAGTGTTCCGTTCGACGCGGTGAGAGTCTGCACCAATGTGCCGTTGTGATAAAGCTCCACTTTTTCGCCGTTGGCGTAAACGTGAAGAGCGGCGTTCGATGCGTCTCCGCGATCCGTCCAGCGTTTCTGGCAGATGTGAACCATCTGCTCGGCGTTCCAGTATGCCTTATAGAGATAGTAGGCATCCTTGAGAACCGTGCGGTCGCGGCTGACCAGCCCCTTGGTATTGAGTGCGGTAGTTCCGCCCTCCGCCCTGGACGCAACGGCGAAATCAAACATTGCCCACTGCAAATTGAACACCGGCCACTGAATGTTTTTGAACTGATTCAGATACTGTTCCAGCGCCCACGCCTGATATTCCTCGTATTGCGGAACGGAAAAACTGTTCGGAGAAGACGGCTTGGAATTTGCGGCGTCACCCCATGCCACATGCTGCGCCGGATTCGCGCCGTAGCCGTATTCGTTGATCGCTTTCGGCATCGCCATTTCGGCATTGTCGCTGTTGGCGTCGGAAAGCGAATTGGCGACCGTGCCGGAATACCAGCCCATGTAATGAGTGGAGAGCATGAGGTCGCAGACATCCGTCCAGCCTCGTTCGCCGTTGGTGTTGACATAGAATCCGGCTCCGACGAGCCGTTGCGGATCAAGCGTTTTGACCCGCGTATAGAGATCGGCCATAAACGTATGCAGTTCATCCGTGTTATAACCCAGCGTCGGAGAGTACCCAAGTTCGTTGTCGAAACACCAGAATACGATAGACGGGTGATTGCCGTATTCCGTCAACATATTGAGCATGGCGGATGTGATGTTCGCCCGGTAAGCGGCGGCAATGGAACTCGTCGAGGCCGGAAAGTTCCTGCTCCACGGGATTTCCAGCATGGCGACGATTCCGTGTTCGTCGCAATAATCCAGCAGCGAATGAGCGCAGGTGTAATGCGCGAATTTGATCATCGTCGGCTTGAGCGCATCCATCAGCGCAAGATCGTTGGCGTAATCCTCCGAGGTCAATGCGGAGGCGCATCCGGCTTTGTCCGTGTGATAGTTTGTGCCGTAAAGCGGATACGCCGTTCCGTTCAGCAGAAATCCCGCCCCGTCGTTGGCGGATGTGTGCTTTTCAACGGAAAAAGTGCGGAATCCGGTTTTCTCAATGACCGTATCCTTGACTTCGCCGGACTGTTTGATTTTCAGCTCCACCCTATAGAGATTCGCCGCGCCACGTCCGTTCCACAGATTGAAATCAGAAACCGCGTCCAGTGTGAGCGTGATTTCCGCATTTCCATTCGCCGGGATGCTCTTGGATTCCGAGGCGGATGTAATCGCAGTCGAGCCGTCAAGCGTATAAAGAGCCGCTTCAATGTCGCAACTTTCCGCTTCGGAATGATGGTTCAGCACCTTTACTTTCGCCGTAACCGTGCTGTTGCCTGCGTCAGCGGTTATTTTACAGCGTCGCGTCCCGTAAAGAACAGGATCGAAACAGAGCCGTCCGGTTTCCATCAGCCGGACACCGCGGTCAAGACCGTTGTAAAAATCGAAATCAGCGGCATAGGGAATCGTCGAACTGTCCGAAGCATTGGTCAGTGCAACTTGAATTTCGTTCGAACCGTTGACCGCTCCGGCGTCCGTCAAATCAATGACGGAGGGCTGATAGGCGTTGACCGCCGTTCCCGCTTGCGTGCCGTTCAAACTGACCGTGCCTCGCTGGTTCGCACCGTCAAGCAACAGATAATACCGCTTGCCGGAACTCATCGTCACGATGCATTTGTAGTTGACCGTGCCGCGATAATAATTCGCGGTCGCGGAATCTTCCGCGTTCACTGAATGAGGCAGTGTGCAATCCGCGTATGTGCTGTTCGTTTTGGCATACTGCCAGCCGGTGTTCAGATTCTCAACGGAAACGGCGGAGTCCTCCACTTCAATGGGAACAGGCGTGACGGAACAAGTCAAAATCTTTGAGCCGGAAACCTCCGGATTGCTGACACTGGCGGCGGTCACCGTCGCCGTGCCGTCGGAAATTACCGTGACCGCCCCGCTGACAACGGTCGCAACAGCGGTATTGTCGCTTGCCCAGACAACGGATTTATCGGTGGCGTCATTGGGCAGAACCACCGCGACGAGCGTGCCGGAATCGGTGATTTCGGCATTACCCGTGATTTCGATGCTGGTTACGTCAATCACTACAGGTTCGGGATCGTCCTCAACATCCACCCGTGTCGGAATGAGGTAAACAAGGCGGTATCCGCTGGCGCTTTCAATTCCGGCGACCGTCAACCCGGTGTTGCTCCAGCTTACCCGTGCGCTGGAAAGAACCGTTCCGGTATTGAGCAGTTGCAGAATGGTCATGGCATCGACACCAAGGGTATTCCAGCTGAAGAAGTAAATGCCGTCCGTGCTGCTGTCGGCGCGTGAAACGGGAATCGACTTTATGACGGTTTCGCCGCTTGCCGCTGAAATCAGTTGCCGGATGTCGGGATGTGCG
>JAEWSS010000165.1 GCA_023459755.1 Verrucomicrobiota bacterium
GGGTCTGCGACAATCCGGAAACCGGCAACGCCGAGAAACTCCGCACCGTAAAAAAAGAGCTGGCCGCATTCCGCGCACTGCCGGATTTTCAAACCTGGGCCGACACCGCCGCACCGCTGAAACTCAAGATTTTTATGCTCTGCGTAAAAATGGGAGCACTGCCGGTGATGATTTTCTGCCGTGGCGTCAAGCTGCTGTATAACGAGAAAAGATGATGAAAAAACCATTCTTCACCATTGCGATTCCGGCATGCAATGTCGCAAAATATGTACAAAAAACGCTCGAATCAATTAAGCGGCAGGAGTTTGACAACTTTGAATGCCTGATCGTCAACGAAACCAGTACCGACGCGACGGCAGCCGTTATTCGGGAAACAGTGGGCGGCGACCCCCGCTTTATCATAACCGAGCTGCCGGTTTCCGGTTCGGCCTCGGTCAGCCGCAATTACGGAATTGAGCATGCACACGGGGAATACCTCTTATTCGTGGACGGCGATGACTGGCTTGAACCGGACGCGCTGAAAAAACTCAATGACTTTATCGCCGGCGCGGATTTTCCCGATCTTGTGGTCGCGGAATACCGGGTATGGCGTGAATCGGAAGCTCCGCCGACGCCGATGAATGAGTCAAAGCCGGCGGTAGACAGTACCGTGCGTCCCGGATGGCGGATGCTGGCCGATTTGCTGGCCGCCGGAGCTTATCGCCCCGCGACCTGGAGAAACTGCTATCGGACAACTTTTTTACAGCAGTCAAAACTGCGTCAGATACCGGGCCGCCGCCATCAGGACGACGAATGGACCCCGCAGGTCTATTATGCGGCAAAAACCGCCGCATCCAGTGGAATTGTCTATTACAATTATCTGAAGCGGGGCGGATCGATCACCACAAAAGCGTCGGAACGCTCGGTGGTTGACGTGGCCGACAATCTGGCCTCCGGGTGCCGCTTTTGGCGCAGTGCAAAATTTCCGCCGCCGCTGGCCAAAGAATATGCCCACTGGCAGATTTATGCCTTTTTACGTTTTTTCTCGCCAAACTGGAAAATGTTTCCATGGTCGCTGAGACTGCGCGAACTCAGGCGAATGCTTAAGGCGGACGGCAATCTTAAAACCATGCTGGCAATGTCCCGCCACGCCCGCCGCGGCGACCGGACGGTGTTCCACGCCGCCCTGATCGCGCTTCTGCTGCCGCCGCTGGCGCCGCTGGCGGAACGTTTGCACGAACGCGTCTATCACTCGACATATCGCCCGCCGGAAGACAAAAAATGAAAACTCCGGTTTTAAAAAATACCGCCACTAATTATTTGATGGTGATTGTCAGTCTGCTGCAGGGGCTTCTGGTCACCCGCTGGATGATACATTCCCTCGGCAACACCTACTACGGACTGTGGGGCGTCCTCTGGAGCTTTTTCATGTACGGGCTGCTTCTTGACTTCGGCCTCGGCATTACCGCGCAGAAGTATACAGCGGCCAACCTCTGGCAGAAAGACTTGAAACGCTATAACATGGTGATTTCCACTATCTTCAGTTTTCACGCCATGATGTCGATTTTAATCCTTGCCGCGACTTGCACCTTGGCGGTGTTTGCGCCGCGGCTGTTCAGTGTCTCCGACCCGGAACTGATCTCCTACTGCCGGCAGTGCGTACTGCTTTTCGGCATTGGAGTCGCGCTGGTTTTCCCGACCGGCATTTTTCCGGAAATAATAATCGGAATGCGCGCGATCTATCTGCGCAATTACGTTATGGCCGCCTGCAAAGTGGTGGAACTGATCGGCGTTCTGCTGATCTTGACCATGGGCGGCAGACTGCGGGTGTTGATCGTTTTCAATATTGCGATTATGCTGGCGATCAACCTGTCTCTGGCGTTGGCGGCAAAGCGGCGCATTCCTGGATTCCGGCTGCAGTTGCATGTCGAGCGTTCGATTTTGCGCGAAATCGTTCACTTCAGCGGCTACATGTATGTGATGTCGATCTCCAGACTGGTGATGAACAATATGAGTCGCCCGCTGATATCGGCGTTCTGCAACCTCAACAGCGCGGGTATTTTTCAGATTGCCAGCCGATTCCCCAACTTCTGCAGTCAATTCACCAACCAATACCAGGAAAATGTTTCGCCGATGACCGCAGGTCTTTACGCCGAAGGAAAAATCACCGAACTGCGCAACGTCATATTAAACTCGATGCGCTGGAATTCTTTTCTCGCCACCGGCGTCACCGTGGTGGCCTACACCATGATTTTTTATGCACTGGCGGCGTTTTATAAGCTGACGAATCTGGAGATTGAGCATCTGTCAAAACTGTTTTTAATATCTTTATGGATTCAACAGACAATGCGTGCGGTGCCGCAGCGCTTTATGATAATGGCCGACCACCACAAGCTGGCCGCGGTAATCGCCGCCGTCGAAGCGGCCCTGATGCTGATCGGCTTTCTGCTGTTCATCCCGCGATTCGGCATTGAATCCGTATTGTGGGTGAGCATAGCGGCGCGGCTGGCACTGGCGTTAATTGTGGTTCTGCCGTTTTTAATAAGGTTCTTTCACTTCAGCATACCGCGCTTTATCTGGAAGGTGTATTTGCTGCCGTTATTGGCGGCCGCGCCCACAGCTCTTCTGCTGAACTGGTTTGCCTCGCAGAACAAAGACGGTCACGCGTGGATTGTCCTGTTCTCCGGCGGAGCGATGGGCGGCGTCCTCTACCTGCTGGTTTCCTACTTTTTCCTGCTCTCGCCTGACGAACGCCGCCTGATGTGGAATAAGGCGCATGAACTTTGGCGGCGAAAATTTCCAGGAGCCTCCCCGCCCGCGGCCTGACGCAGCACTCCGGAGCCGGTGTTGCCGGCCGCGCAGACGTCCCAAGGCTGGGAACAACTATTTTGTCAGCCGCCGATATGCAATTTACGGAGCAGCGACGGCCAATACGACAACAGCGTCAGGCGATGCAGCGGCGCATAAATACTTTTGAGCGCCGGCGGAAATTTAACATCGGCAAACCCATTTTTCGCCGCCCAGCCCATGATATCCATTATTTCACGATAATAGCGCAGCGAACGGCGCGTCCACCACTGCCACGGTTTAGGGACTCCGACAACATGCATGAACATTGCCTTCGAAGCGCCGTCAAGCCGGTATTTGCCGTCCGGCTCCGGCGCACCCTCCCAATAACTCAACATGCAGTTCAGCACCGATTCGTCCAGTTGGCGATACGCGGTCTGCCGCCGGTTGACCACCCCGACATCCTCGTCCGGAATATATTTTACCATTCTTCGCTGCCAGTCCTCAAGGAATGGACGGCTCGACCGGTCCAGGGAAAAAATACAGGCGGACGCACAGGTTTTAAGTTTTGGCACGGTGTCGTCCGAGCGGTCGCAGTCACGCCGCCAAACCGCCAGCACCGAAGCGGGAATGTCGCCGAAGCGGTCATCCGCGGAATAAAGTTCCAACTCGGTGAAGGTTTTTCCATTGTCCTCCGGTGAACGCAGACGCACATGTATTTTTCCCGGAGCGGACGGCGGAAGCTCTGCGGAAACATTACCGGAAAAATAACCGTCGGAATCGACCCAGGTGATATAGTCGGTATCGGCAAGCAACAGCGCGTCGGGTTTCAGGCAGGTCAGATTTCTCTTGACCGGCGGCCCTTCGACAACGCGAACATCTCCGAATCGAGAAACAATTTCGATCATCTTTTGTGAAAAGCCACGCTGAAAAACTATCGCCGGTTCGTCCATGCCGGACTTGCGCATCGAGGCCAGCAATATGAATACTCCCCAAAAATAATTCGCATTCGCAATAGTAACGATCGTATTATTTTTCAAAACCAATCTCCTTTGTGAATTGGCCGGAATATCCGGTCGATGTATGTAAAGCCCCGAATCCGGTAATATATAAGATAAGTATTTTTATTAAAATAGTTTTATTATAAAAAAAGTCAAGCAGGCAAAATCCGGACGCGTAAAAAAACCGACAAAAACGCCACAAACGCTCCGCCCGTAGACATTCGCATTTTCTGAGCGAATGCCGGATTGACCAATATTCACCAAGAACGTTTTTTCGCCGGGCGGCCTGCGGCTTCACCGTCTCAATCGACGCCTGCGAAGCTGCGAGTTATATCCGCACAATTAGTGCGAACCGCAGTCGTGACCGCCGCAGCCGTGGTCGCCGCAGGTGTGGTTTTCGCCGTCGTTGTGATGATGGGCACATCGGAAATCGGGCGCGGTTTCGAGCCGGTTCATCAGATAGTCGCCGACCGCCTCCACCACATCTCCGGAAACTCCGCCGACCACCTTGATGCCGGCCTGCGCCAAAGCCTGCACCGCGCCGTCGCCGATTCCGCCGCACAGCAGCGTTGAAATGCCGAGTTCGCTCAGCAGACCGGCCAGCGCGCCGTGTCCGGCTTCTCCGGTCGGCACCATGCGCATACCGCAGATGCGTTCGTCCTCGACTTCAAAAACCGCAAATTCCGGCGTATGACCGAAATGCTGAAAAACCTGATGCTCTTCACAGGCAACCGCTATTTTCATGATACTATTCTCCGGTTATTTCGTCAACAATTTTTGCAAATGCCTTGGCCGCGGCGCCGTCGGCGCTCGCGTGGACAAATGGAGTTCCGGCGTCGCCGCCGCTGCACACGGCCGGGTCGATCGGAATACGTCCAAGCAGTTTAACTCCGTAGCGTTCGGCCAACTCGGAACCGGCGCCGGCGGAGAATATCTCGGTGACTTCGCCGCATTTCGGGCAGACAAACCCGCTCATATTTTCAATCAGCCCCAGCACCTTGAAATTGAGCTGACGGCAGAAATTCAACGACCGCGACACGTCGGCGGCCGCCACCTGCTGCGGCGTGGTTACGATCACCGCACCGGCGTCGCCCTCCGGCAGCAGCATCTGACACACCGACAGCGGCTCGTCGCCGGTTCCAGGCGGACAATCCACCACCAGATAATCCAGGTCGCCCCACTCCACTTCGCTCAAAAACTGTTTGATGACGCCGATTTTTACCGGTCCGCGCCAGATCACCGCATCGTCCTGATTTTCCAGCAGGAACCCGATTGACATGACTTTGAGGTCGCCGACCGGAACCGGCAGCAGTTTTTCATTTTCCGCACAGAGCGCCGCGCCTTCCAGATGCAGCATTTTCGGCACGCTCGGCCCGTGAATATCCACGTCCAGCAGACCGACCCGATGACCGTTAAGCGCCAGCGACGTGGCCAGATTGACCGCCACCGTGCTTTTGCCGACGCCGCCTTTTCCGGACATCACCACAATTTTATGTTGGATGCGGCTCAAATCAATCCGCATTTCACAGGATTGCTTTTTTTCATCTCCGCAGTCGGAGCAATTGCCGGAACAGCTGTGACCTTCCGCCATTTTTCTGATCTCCTTTGAATATTTTCAGTTCCGCCGGAATATTGAAATAAAAAAGCCGTACACCATTCACATGGCGCACGGCGCTTGATACCCGAAATGGCATCCCCGGGGGGAGTCGAACCCCCGTTAGCGGGATGAGAACCCGCTGTCCTAGGCCTCTAGACGACAGGGACGCTTAAACTCGTCATGTTTTATAAGATAGTTCGTTTTTTGAAAAAGTCAAACCGGCAATCCGGCGAAAGCAGCTTTTTTTACAGTTTGAATGCCACCGCGTCCGAAGGCATGCGCCAGTCGCCGCGCGGCGACAGCGACACCGATCCCACCTTCGGGCCGTCCGGCGAACTGTTCCGCTTAAACTGCGCGCTCCAGAACCGGCGCAGAAAAACCTCCAGCTTATCCCGCAGTTCAGCCTCGGTCACCCGGCCCGAAAACGCCTGCGTCGCCAAAAACAGCAGCTTTTTCGGCGATGCCCCGGTCTTGATAAAATGGTACAGGAAAAAGTCGTGCAGCTCATAAGAGCCGATCAGCTCTTCGGTCTTCTGCGCAATCCGCCCCTCCCCGTCGGCCGGAAGCAGCTCGGGACTGACCGGCGTGGCAATAATGTCGTTCAGCACCGCCTTCAGCTCGGCGCCGGACGTTTCCGCGCAATGCGAAATAACATAGCGAATCAGCGTCTTCGGCACCGAACAGTTGACCGAATACATCGCCATATGATCGCCGTTGAAGGTACTCCAGCCCAGCGCGATCTCCGAGAGATCGCCGGTACCGATC
>JAEWSS010000166.1 GCA_023459755.1 Verrucomicrobiota bacterium
GCGCAGTCTCGGCACGTTCGACCTGGTCAGCGAGTTCTCCGCAATGCTGAACCGCGACACCCGCGACAACCTGCTCGACCCGACCAGCGGCTATCAGACCAGTCTGCTCGGCGCGGTTTCGCCGAAGGGTCTCGGTTCCACCGAAAGTTTCTACCGGGTCGAAGCGCGCGGCAGCTACTACACAAACTTCCTCGACAAGGCGCTGATCTGGCACCTGGGCGCGCACGCCGGAGCCATCGACACCTTCAACGGCAGCGAAGTTCCGCTGTACGAACGCTACTTCCTCGGCGGCGGCGAATCGCTGCGCGGCTTCCCGTACCGCGAAGTGTCTCCGGTGGACTCCAACGGCTACAACATCGGCGGCAACTCGATGTTTGTGGTCACCACCGAGATCACCCACCCGATCTGGAGTTTCATCCGCGGCGCCGTGTTCTGCGACGCCGGCAATGTGTGGGGCGACGCCTACAACTTCAACATGCACGGCATCAACGTCGGCGCCGGCTACGGACTGCGGATCAAGGTTCCGATGCTCAACGCGCCGGTCCGCCTCGATCTGGCCTACCCGATCGTCAACAATCAGGACGACCTGGACAGCAAGCTGAGATTCCACTTCAATATGGGCTTCACATGGTAAAAGAACTGACAGTCGCCGCCGCGCTGCTGATTTTCGCGGCAGGCTGCATTTCGCGCCCGGACGGCAACGTCGCGGAACTGAAACTTCGGGCGGCGGCAAACGACCCGGCCGCACTGGAGCAGCTCGGCGAAATCGCCATGTTCTACGGCGTGAACGGCAAAATCGATTATGTGACGGCGCTTGACTGCTTTTCACGCGCCGCCGACCGCGGCGCCGCCGTGGCGATGGCGTTCAAAGGCCGGCTGCTGGCGGAATATCCGCTGCCGGACGGCAACTTCTATGAAGAAGGCATGGCGCTCGCCGCCGCCGCCGAACCGGAACTGGTCAAACTTTCCGGCGACCCGCGCGCCGATTATCTGCTCGGCAACTTCGACGCCGCGGAAAAAGCCTTCTATTATCCGGCCGCGGTCGAAGCCGCCGCCGACACCGGACTGGCCGACCGCCAGCGCCTGCTCAAACTCCGCCGCGCCGCCGAATGGGGATGCGCCGCCGCCGATTACGAAATCTGGAAACTGCTCAAGCAGTCCGACCCGGCCAAAGCGCGCGAACATTTGAACGCCGCGGTAAAAAAAGAATATCCGGCGGCGCTGTTCGCCTCCGGGAATACCGACAACATCCGGCTCGCGGCGGAAAAGGGCTACGCTCCGGCCAGAGTGACAACCGCCGGCGACACCACAAACAGCCTGACCGACGCGGAACGCCGGAAACATTTTGCGCTGGCGGTCACATCCGCCGGATACGGCGCGCGCGAATACGCCGCGTATCTGGCCGGACAGGGCGACTTCGGACACGCGGCACTGCTGGACGTTTCGACCGCACCGTGGCTGTATTATCCGGTTGCGGCGATCGGTCAACTGTCCTGGCGCGACCTGGCGTTTCCATCCGACTTCCAGCGCTCGGCCTGGCTCGGCACCAACGACGCCGACGCGCTGGCAAACTTTTTCGAGGAAAACCGGCAGTATCAGAACACCGCCGCCTACTGGCTGGCCTATGCGCTTTCGGCGGCCGCCGCCGATCAGGGCGAATGCGAACTCTACGGCGCCCGGCGCTACGCCGAACTCGGCGGCGACAAAACCGCCGCCGCCCTGATCGAAGCGGATGCCGAATCACTGCTGAATCAAAATCGCACCGCCGCACCTCCGGTAATCGCCGACCGCAATTTATACGCGCTGGCCGAACATTTCCTGCCGCGGCTGTTCCCGAATCATCCGCCCGCCAATCCCCGCCGGTTCTACAATGTCGTGCTGGGCAAATTCGTTGAAAAAGAACGCATTGTGAGCGACGGGATCAACGTGGTCGCGCCGCCGCCGGAGCCGCTGGTGCTGGAATGAGATTTCTGGACTTCTGGGCCGAACGGCGCGGCGACTTCGACGCCGTTTTTCTGGACATCGACGGCACCGTGATCGACCGCCGCCAAATGCTGCCCAACGCCGACGCGATGCTGGAAACCTTCCGGAGCGACAACACGCCGTTTCTGTTTCTGACCAACGACGCCAACCATTCAACCATCGAAAAGGCCGCGATCGTCAATTATACCGGATTGAACATTTCGCCAGACGACATTGTGTCCTCCGGCGACGTTCTGAAAACCTGGGCGGAGCGACACGGCGCGGTCGGCAAAAAATTTTTCATGATGGGCGTTCTCGGCCGTCCGTGCTACGCGGAAAAGTCGGGCATGACCACCACGACCGACCCGGCCGAACTCGAGGAGTGCGCCGGCGTTCTGGTCGGAGAAGACGACTACGACTGGTACAACGTTTTTTTTGAAGTCTTCAACTTTTTTCTCCGCCACCCCGACCGTCCGCTGATATCCCCCAACCCCGACATCTGCTGGGCGGGCTGGAAACGCGGCGGACTCGGACTCGGAGCCGGCGCGGTGGCCGAAGCCATGCAGTTGTGGCTGTCACATCAGAAACTCGACGTAAAGCCGGTGTTCCTCGGCAAGCCGCACACCCATATTTTCGACTTCGCCGTCGAACGGCTGAATTTGACCGACCGGTCGCGCATCCTGATGCTGGGCGACAGTCTGCGCGGCGACATGGCGGGCGCCAATGCCGCCAGAGTGCGTTCCGGGCTGCTGCTCACCGGCATCACCAATGCCCGCGCCGCCGCCCGCGCCGCCGAAGCCGAACGCCCGGAATTTGTCTTTTCCGCCATCTGACCGCCCCCGCCCCCCGGAACGGCATAAACTGCCATTTTCCAATGGGAAACACTGGAAAAAGCATCATTCCGGCTGTATATTAATAAATACTGCAATTACTAAGATGAGGCTGCGCGACCGATCATGGAAATCCCTGACGTATTAAATGCTTCCGGCGGAGCGGCGGGTGGATTTTCGCCCGGCGTGCTGGCGATTCTCGGCCTGTGCGTAGCCGGCGGCATGGCCGGGGCATGGTTTTTCCAAAAAATACGCTTCCCGCAGGTGGTCGGATACATTTTCATCGGACTTTTGATCGGCGACACCGGTCTGGGGCTGGTGCACGCCTCGGACGTGGAAAATCTCCGCATGCTAAATCTTTTCGCACTGGGCATCATCGGCTTCCTTGTCGGCGGCGAACTGAGATTCGAGCTGTTTCGGCGCTATGCCAGGGAATTTATGACCATTCTGTTCGGTGAAGGTCTGGCGGCGTTTGCCATTGTGGGAGCGCTGTGCGGCGCAATCGTTTACTGCATCACCCGGAGTTTTGCGGCCAGTCTGGCGGCCGGCATGGTGTTCGGCGCAATCGCCTCGGCCACCGACCCGGCCAGCACCATCGACGTGATCTGGGAATACCGGGCAAAAGGCGTGATGACCGCGGCGATTATCGCAATTGTTGCACTGGACGACGCGCTGGCGCTCACGTTGTACGGCATCGGCACCAGTTCGGCGCAGCTGGTGACCAGCAGCGGCGGGTCGGTGGCGGACGCGCTGAAACAGGTTGGGTTTGAGATATTCGGAGCGCTTGGCCTCGGGGCGGCGTTTGCGCTGGTGCTGATCGCGTTTCTGCGCTGTCAGCAACAGGGAGACCGGGCGGTGGCGGTGTCGATCGGCGTAATTCTACTGGTGATCGGCACGGCGGCGTTCTATAATCTGGACGTGATTCTGGCGGCAATGATGGTCGGATTCATCCTGACCAATCTGGCGCCGCGCCGGAGTGAGGAAATGTTCAAGCTGATGAGGTCGTTTTCAATTCCGATATATGTATTGTTCTTCGTTTTCGTCGGGGCGCGGCTGGACATCTGGGACATGCCGGGCTGGCTGTGGCTGATTGCGCTGGCTTATGTGGTCGGCCGCAGTTTCGGCAAATGGTCGGGATCGTGGCTCGGCGCAAAAATCGTCGGCAGTGCGAAGCCGGTGCGGAAATATCTCGGCCTCGGGATTTTCGCCCAGGGCGGCGTGGCGATCGGTTTGAGCATTGTGGCGGCGGAAAACCTGAAGTCGGTCATGGTCACCGACACGCTGAGTCTGGGTGACATGATCGTCTATGTGGTCACGGCAACCACGCTGATACTCCAGTTTCTGGGGCCGTCGATGGTCAAGATGGCGCTGCGGCTTTCCGGCGAAGCCGGCCGGGACGTCACCGCCGAAGACGTAATGCGCGGCCTGACGGTGGGCGACGTGATGACCCAGGCTCCGGTAATGTTCCCCGAAAACATGTCGGTGGCGCAGGCGTTCAAAATTTTCAGCGGCAGCGCCGAAACCGCGTATCCGGTGATCGGCGACGACGGAAGGGTGATCGGAATACTCACCTTCGACGCTCTGAAAAATGTTGCCGGAGACTACCCGAACTGGTGCTGGATGCTGGTGGCGGACGCAATGCTTCCGGTTACCGGACTCACCACCCCCGGCGCGGTTCTGCTCGATGTTTATAATGAAATGCGCATGGAACGCCACCTCCGCATGATTGTGGTGGACAGCCGCGAAAATATGCACGGCCTCGGAGTTCTCGACCAGCGCACTCTCGAACTTAAAGTGGAAAAACGACTGCTGGTCATCACCAGCGGCATGTCCGAGCAGGAGGCTTGCAGATGATCGCGCTGATCGACTATGATATGGGAAACTTGTTCAGTGTAACCCGCGCTTTTGAATTTTGCGGTGAAAAACCCGTGATCGTCTCCCGCCCGGAGGAGCTGCGCAAATTCGACGCCGCCGTTTTACCCGGCGTCGGCAATTTCGGCGACGGCATGGCCCATCTGGAAAAATACGGTTTTATTCCAGAACTGCTTGATTTCGCCGCGTCCGGCCGGCCGCTGCTCGGCATTTGCATGGGAATGCAGATGCTGCTGGAATCCAGCGAAGAAGCGCCCGGCGTTCCCGGGTTGGGGCTGATCGGCGGCCGGGTGCGCCGCTTCCCGGGCGGATCGAATGAAAAAATTCCCCAGATCGGCTGGAATGTGATGCGCTTTTCCGGCAAAATTCCGCCGCTGTTCTCGGGAATGCCGGACGGCGGCTGGTTCTATTTTGTCCACAGTTACTACGCCGAAGTCGATTCGGCCGCCGACGTGATCGGCGTGACCGACTATATTGTGCCGAACTACGCCTCGGCGGTCGGTCGCGGCAATATTTTCGGCGTTCAGTTCCACCCGGAAAAAAGTCAGCGGCGCGGACTCGACATCATTGCCAACTTCATCGGGATGGCCAATGCGCAAAAGTGAAAAGTTGAAATTGATTTTCGACCGGTTGACCGAACTCTACGGCACGCCCGGTTGTCCGCTGAAGCATGAAAGTCCGTTTCAACTGCTGGCGGCGGTGGTGCTTTCCGCCCAATGTACCGACGTCCGGGTCAACCTGGTGACGCCGGAACTCTTCGCCAGCTGCGGCACGCCGGAAAAAATGGCGGCATCCACGCCGGAGAAAATTGCGGAAATCATCAAATCGGTCGGCCTTTATCGGGCGAAAAGCCGCAGTCTGCACGGACTTGCCGCGATGATCGCGGAAAAATTCAACGGCGAAGTTCCGAAAACCATGGAGGAGCTTCTGATGCTGCCCGGCGTGGGGAGAAAGTCGGCCAACGTTGTGCTGGGAAACGCATTCGGCGTCCCGGGATTTCCGGCCGACACCCACGTTCAGCGGCTGCTGGTCCGGCTCGGCATAATTTCCAGACGCGACCCGGTGCTGGCCGAACGCGAAGTCTGTAAAAATCTGGCTCCGGAGTACTGGACCGATTTTTCACATCTGCTGATAACCCACGGCCGACAGTGCTGTTCGGCGCGCAACCCGGAATGCGGACGCTGTCCGCTGCGTCCGGAATGTAAATTCGGAAGGTAAAAACGCATGGGATATTTCAAGAAAAAGTTCCGCAGTGTCAAGAAACTGCCGTCGTGGCTGTACGTTTTTCCTGAACTGCTGGTGCGGCTCTGGCTGTTCAGCTGCCGGGTTCGCGTCAGCGATCCGTACAACCAGGTGAGCGACTCGCACGCGGTGATCCCGCTGCTGTGGCACAACCGGCTGCTGTTCTTTCCGCTGATGTTTCCGCGTGAAGTGCGGGAGCGGACAGTGGCGCTGATCAGCCCTTCGCGCGACGGGCAGTACATTGCGGACTTCGCCGCCCGCTTCGGCGTCCGGGCGCTGCGCGGCTCTTCGCGCGACCGCGGGATGCTGGCTCAACATCAGGCGTTCAAGGAACTCGCCGCCGGCAATCATGTGGTGTTCACGCCGGACGGACCGCGCGGCCCGAAATACAAAATGAGCCGCGGACCGATCCATCTGGCCGGACTCTCCGGGCGGCCGATCGTGCCGCTGGCAATCAACGCTTCACGCTACTGGCAGCTGCGCAGCTGGGACAACTTCCAGCTCCCCAAGCCGTTCTGCCGGATCGACCTGGTGGTGGGCAAACCGCTGAACATCCCGGCCGACCTTTCGACGGAGGAAATGGAACGGGAACGCGTCCGGATTGAGAACGAACTCAAGACGATTTCACGCGATTTGTAATAATCGATTATCGGGCTACATTATAGAGTGAAGCAATAAAATAGAAAATGCCGCCTGCCGGCGGCGCAAAAATACGGAGTATGACTACTATGGCAAAAAGTGATTTGTATAAGCAGGCCGGTGTGGATATTGATCTGGCGCAGAAACTGTTGGAGCGGGTGAAAAAGAGCATAGCCTCCACCCGGCGCCCGGAAATGCTGGCGCCGATCGGCGGATTCGGCGGTCTGTTCCAAATCGACTTGAGCAAATACCGCCAGCCGGTAATGGTGTCGAGCATCGACGGGGTGGGGACCAAGCTGATGGTGGCGATGAAGATGGAAAGCTACTCCTCGGTCGGCCACGACATCGTGAACCACTGCGTGAACGACATCGCGGTTCAGGGCGCCGAACCGGTGTATTTTATGGACTATATCGGCATCGGCGTGCTGCGTTCGCCGCTGTATGAGGAGGTGCTCTGCGGCATTGCGGACGCCTGCCGCGAGGTCAACTGCGCGGTGCTCGGCGGAGAAACCGCCGAAATGCCCGGAATGTACGGCAACGACTTCGATCTGGTCGGCGTAATCACCGGCATGGTTGAAAAGGACAAAATCATCACCGGGGAAAAGATCCGTCCGGGCTACAAGGCGATCGGTCTGCGCTCGGTTGGTCTGCACACCAACGGCTTCAGTCTGGCGCGCAAAATCGTGTTCGACATCTGCAAACTTGACGTGCATGACACGGTTCCGGAACTTGGTGAATCGGTCGGCGCGGCGCTGGTCAAGCCTCACCTCTGCTACTGGAACGCGATCAAGGCGGCGCTGGCCTCCGGCATCAATCTCGACGGCATCGCCCACATCACCGGCGGCGGGCTGTACGACAATGTGCCGCGCATCCTGCCCGGCGACGTGGACGTGATCTTCGATTCGGCAAAAATAGTCAATCCGCCGCCGATCTTCAAATTTTTGACCGAACGCGGCGGAGTAAGTCACGAGGAGGCCTACCGGGTCTTCAACATGGGCGTCGGCATGGTGTGGTTCGTGCCGGCGGAAGAGACCGCGGCGGCGCTGAAACTCATCGCGGATCGCGGTTTTATCGGCTTTGAACTCGGTGACGTGGTCGCCGGCAGCGGAAAAGTTGAAGTTCTCTGACTGAACGGAGCTCCAAGATGTTCAAAATAAACCGGATCAAAGACTATGTCAACCGCCCGGTAAAACAGGCGCTGAGCCGGTTTATGGACTTCTGGGAACCGGACGGCGGCGAACTGTCGGAACGCGACAAGGCTCTGGTGGCACTGCTCAAATGGAGCATTATGCGCGACGGAAAAATCAGCGACCGCGAGTTTTCCACGTTCCGCGACCTGCTCAAGGAGCGCGCCGGCAACGGCGACATCTCCGGACTGCTGAACTATTTCCGGGACTGCGAACCGCTGACGCCGTCGGAAAGCGTTGATTTTTTTTCCGGCATTTCGCGTGAGGAACGCTTCGCCGCGGTCGGCGGGTTGATTCGTCTGGCGCTGGCCGACGGCGGCTACACCGATCTGCGACGCAGCGAAATATCCGCCTTCGCGGAGGCGCTCGACCTGCCGTCCGACGAAGCGGCCGAGCTTGAAAACTCTTTAGTCACCGAATACGAACGGCGCCGCAAACTGCTGCGCTCCGGAACCGGACTGCTGGCGGCGCTGATCGTGCTGACGGTGTTTGTGCTGACCGCCACCTGGCTGCGCTCGCTGATCTTCGGGCTGATTCTGGCCTACATTTTTCTGCCGTTTGAAAAATTCATCGAACGGCGGCTGCTGCGCCGTTCGCCTTATCGCAGCGGCGTCCAAAGCCGGTCGCGCGGCAAGGACATCGCCGGGAAGATGGTGGGAAGAATCAAGAAATTCGTCGGGAGCGACGGCGGCACCGACGAACTCACCACCGAAACTCCGGAGGCCAAACACCGCTCCGGACTGGTCACCAAAGCCTGCACCTGCACCGTCGGATTCGCCGCGGTGCTGTTGACTTTCATGTGCATAATGCTCTTCATCTGGGGAGTTCACTATGTCAGCGGCATCGGCAACTCGGTCCGCGACTGGGCCGACCGGCCGCCTGAGCAAACGACCGCGCAGCCGGCGTTCCCCGACGATTCGGCGGTGGACGCTCCGGTCGAAACCGGTACGGCGGTTCTCGCCACCGAACACTCCGCGGCCGACCAATACGACAACGCAATCTACAAAATAAGCGTGAAACTCGACCTGCTGAAGGCCGATTTCCAAAATATCCCGGTCGTCAGCTGGGGTATCGGCGAAATATCGCGGACGCTCAACAATCCGGAATCGCAGCAGCGCTTTTTCGGCGCCCTGCTTCAACGGTCGGGCGGCATAATTCAATTCTCACTGCGGACGCTGTCCAGTTTCGCCGCCGTGCTGGTGGACATTCTGCTGACCGTATTCTTCTTCTCGTTCTTCCTGCGCACGGTGGCGCTCAACACCGACGAGCGCGGCAAAGGGCAAAGTCTCGGCACCTACTGCGTCCGCACCGTGTTCAACGGCCGCTGGCTGCCGTCCGCCGGAGAGGAGACCATGAAGGAGGCTGAAAACATCATCGGCACGGTGATATTCAAATTGAAAACCTGGCTGAAGGGGTATCTGATTCTGGTGTCGATCGACTTCATCGTTTATTCAACCGTCTTCACCCTGCTCGGCGTGCCGTACGCGCTGATCCTCGGCTTCATCGCCGGATGCGGACTGCTGCTGCCCTATATCGGGCCGATTCTGAGCGCACTGCTGACCATACTGGTAACGCTGGCGCTGGGCGGAGACTCGGTCTCCGGCATGCAGATCGCCGGAATAATCGGCATTTACATTGTTGAAAACGGGATCGTGGAGCAGTTTTTCCTGTATCCCGCGGTCATCGGCGAGGCGCTCGGCCTTACCACGCTCGAAACAATCATTGTGGTGCTGCTCGGCGGAATCTTCGCCGGGATCACCGGCATGATCTTCGCACTGCCGGCGGCGGCGGTAATAAAATATCTGGTTCCGCAAATATACCGCTCGGTGCGCAAATAGAAAGGAAGGCCTCAATTGAGAAGAGATATGATGACCGCCCGCTTCAAACGCGACTATGTCGCGTATATGGCGGTGGTGCTGTTTTTCCTGATCGTCTGCTGTGAAGTGACGGTTGCGGTGTGGATACCGATGCAGATGCGCAACGAGTCGCTGTTCGCCAACGAAATGCGCCGAATCAGGGCAATGCGCAAGTTCGACGCCGTTCGTCTTTCGCTGGAGCGCCGGATACCAAAGGACAATCCGCTGGCGCAGAACGAGGCCGCCATGCTGCTGGAACAGATGAATCTGCTGGCAATCTATCTGAACGCCGACAACCGCCGCATGACGCTGGCTCCGGAATATGTGGATATGCTGACCGATGAACTTGCCAGCATAAGCCGCCATTCCGGAAGACTTCAGGCCGGAAAGCCGGTGAGCCGTCCGCTGACGCTGGATTCGACAAAATACATCAAGTCGATGGCCGCCGCGGCGAAAGAACCGGGAAAGGACGGAAAATGAGTTCTGAAAATCTGAAAAAAGCCGTCCTCGACTTTACCAAAGGCCGCGTTGCGGTGGTCGGAGACCTGATGCTCGACGCCTACACCTTCGGCAGCGCCCGGCGGATTTCGCCGGAGGCTCCGGTTCTGGTGCTCGACGCCGAACGCGAGAGCTGCTGTCTCGGCGGCGCCGGCAATGTGATGCGCAACCTGATGACCCTCGGCGGACACGCCCTGGCCTACGGCGTACTCGGCAATGACGCCGACGGCGAGATCGTCCGCAAAATGCTGACCGGCTACGGCATCGACCACTCGATGGTGATGGGCGACCCGGCGCGGCGCACCACCAGAAAACAACGGGTGCTGGCCGCCAATCAGCAGCTGATCCGCATCGACACCGAGGACACGTTCGCGCTTGATGAAGAAATCAGCCGGACGATTTTCACCGCCCTCGCAAAGGCGATCGAGCAAAAACTGGTGGACGCGGTGCTGTTCGAAGATTACGGCAAAGGAATGCTGTCCCATAAATTTGTCTCCGGCATTACGGAAAAAGCGAAGAAAGCCGGAGTAATCACCGCGCTTGATCCCAAGCCCGGCAATCTCGCGCCGGTGCGCGGACTCACGGTAATGAAGCCCAACCGGGTCGAAGCCTACGCCATGAGCGGCCTCGGAAACGACGCGCCGCTGGACAAGGTGGCGGAAAAGATCATGGCGGAATGGAGTCCGGAAATCTTACTGATCTCGCTGGCGGCGCAGGGTTTGGCGATATTCCGCCCCGGCGCGGAACCGGTGGTGATCCCGACCCGGGCGCGTGAGGTATTCGATGTTTCCGGCGCCGGCGACACTTTGATCGGCACCTACACGCTGGCGCTGGCCTCCGGCGCCGCTCCGGAAACCGCGGCGATGCTGGCCAACTGCGCCTCCGGCGTGGTGGTCGGCAAAGTCGGGACGGTCACGGTGACAAAGGACGAACTTCTGAAAGCAATTGAAAAGGATTGAGATATGAATAAAACCGTTTGCGTGATCCCGGCCCGCTATCAGAGCAGCCGGTTCCCCGGCAAAGTGCTGGCGCCGCTGTTGGGGAAACCGATGATCCAGCATGTCTATGAGCGTGCGCTGGAATCCGAAGCCGGCGACGTGCTGGTGGCGGCGGACGATGAAAAAGTCGTCAACGCGGTAAAGGCGTTCGGCGGCCGCGCGGTGATGACCGGTCTGCACCACAACTCCGGCACCGACCGGATCGCCGAGGCGGTGGAAAAACTCGACTGCGACATCGTGATAAACATTCAGGGCGACGAGCCGCTGCTCCCGCCGGAAGTGATCGCAAAACTGGCGAAGCTGATGGCGGACAATCCCGAAGTCGGAATGGCGACGGTGGCGGTTCCCGCCCCGCGCGAAGAGTTGAACGACCCGAACAAGGTGAAGGTCGTATTCGGCGCAAACGGCAACGCGTTATACTTCAGCCGGTCGCTGATCCCGTTTCTGCGCGACGGCGGCAAAGACGCGCCCTGCTATCTGCACTGGGGAATTTACGCCTACCGGCGCGAAGTGCTCGAAAAATTTGTCAAACTGCCGGGCGGCCGGCTTGAAAACTGCGAAAAACTTGAACAGCTGCGCGCGTTGGAGAACGGCATCGCCATCCGGGTAATGACGGTGGAAAATCTGAAAAGCGTCGGCGTCGACACTCCGGCCGATCTCGCCGAAGCCGAACAATATATGAGGAGTCTGAAAAAATGGAAGTAAAAATCACTGACGACGTCATTGTCGGCGGCTCGAAGTTTACCGTAATGGCCGGCCCGTGCATGGCCGAGAGCATCGAAATATGTATGGAAACCGGACGGTTTCTCAAACAGATTTGCGCCGATCTCGGCGTAAATTACATTTTCAAGGCCTCATACGACAAGGCGAACCGGTCGAGCGACTACACCGCCCGCGGCCCCGGACGCATGGCCGGGCTGGCGATGCTGCTTGACGTGAAAAATGAACTCAAGGTTCCGATCGTGACCGACGTGCATGAAGCGGCCGACGTCTCCCCGGTGGCGCAGGTGGCCGACATTCTCCAGATACCGGCTTTTCTCTGCCGGCAGACCGACCTCCTGCACGCCGCCGGATCGTCCAATCGCGCGGTCAACATCAAAAAAGGTCAGTTCATGGCGCCGGAGGACATGGCCGGAGCAATCGAAAAAATTCACAGCACCGGCAACCAGCGCGTGATGCTGACCGAACGCGGCGCCTGCTTCGGCTACCACAATTTGATCAACGACATGCGGGCGCTGGTGGTAATGCGTTCGCTGGGCGTTCCGGTGGTGTTCGACGCCACCCACTCGGTGCAGCTGCCCGGCGGCAACGGGAACTGCTCCGGCGGACGGCGCGAATTTGTGCGTCCGCTGGCGCGCGGCGCGGCGGCGGTGGGGATCGATGCACTGTTCATCGAAGTACATCCCGACCCCGATCATGCGCTGTCGGACGGTCCGAATTCCCTGAATTTCGAGCAGGCCGAACAGGTCATACGGGAAGTGAAGGCGGTTCATGAATTTATCCGATCGCTGTAAACCAATCCGCGCCGTGGTGCTGGACATCGACGGCGTCCTGACCGACGGCCGCATCGGCTACGGCTGCGGAAGCGACGAGGAAATAAAATTTTTCCACGTCCGCGACGGCCACGGCATCGTCATGGCGCGCCGTGCCGGACTGACGGTCGGCGTACTCAGCGGCCGCGCCTCCGCCGCAAACCGGCGGCGTGCGGCCGAGCTGAAACTCGACTTCGTTTACGAAAGCGAACTGGACAAGGCCGCCGGATTCGACCGCCTGCTGGAGGAGCAGCACCTCGCGCCGGAGGAGATCATGTATATCGGCGACGATGTGGTTGATATTCCGGTGTTCAACCGGGTGGGGCTGGCGGTCTGCGTCGGCGACGCGCCCGACTATCTGGACAACTATGTGCACTGGCGCACCTGTTCGTTCGGCGGCGACGGCGCAGTGCGCGAAGCGGTCGAACAGGTTCTGCGCAGCCAGGGAAAATGGGAAAAACTAATGGAGCGGTACGACCGGTGAACTTTTTTAAGACAACAATCGGAACTTTTGCGATTCTGACGGCGACCTGCGCGTTCGGACAACTGCCCGGCTCCGGCGGCGACTTTCTCAACGTCGCCGCGCGCGGCGTCAAAATACCGCTGTACAACAAGGACGAGCTGCGTTTTATGCTGCGCGCCGAACAGTTTGAACAGCACGGCAAACAGCTGTTCGCCAACGGAGCGATCATCGACATCATCCGCAAAAACGCGAATGTGGACGATCTCCGGCTCGGCAAAAACACCATTTACCGGATCAATGCGCCGGTCTATGAGGTGGTGTCGTTCTGGGGCGACCGCTCCGGAAGCGACGGCGTGATCTCGTCCCCGCAGGCAAAGGTGGACAGCGTCCGGCGCACCGCCGAGGGCGACGATGTGGTGCAGGTCCGCACTCCGATGATGGATATTGACGGCGTCGGCTTCACCGCGAATTACGAGACCAGGCAGGTGACGATTCCGCAGAATGTCCACATCGTGCTCCGCTTCGGCGGCAGGGCACTCAACGAGGCGATTGAAAAAAATCTCCCGGACACCGTGCGCGGCAACGAAAAAGCCGCCCGCTTCGCCGACGTCTGGGCCGACTCAATGTTCATTGATTTCGACGCGAAAAAAGTGACCCTTGACGGCAATATCCGCTTCGAGGAGTCCGGCGCGCTCATCAGCTGCGACAAAGTGGTGCTTCACCTTGGCTCGGACGACAAAGACAGCTCCAAAAACGGCGGAAAAACCGACGAGCTGGACGATATGGGGGTCAGCGGCGTTTCACTGCTCGAATGCTTCGGCAACGTGGCGATGAACCGGACAAATCCGTCCGATCCGGACAATCCGCAGTCCGTAAAAGCCGATTACGCCGCCTACGACTTCGCGGCGGAAAAGATCACCCTCACCGGGAACCGGCCGCGCATTTCCAGCGGCAACAGCGTTCTCAGCGGCGACTCAATCAGCTTTTCCCGCCAGACCGGCATGCTGAACGTGGACGGCAACTGCATCCTGGATGTTGAAGCGGCGGCAAAAAACGGCGAAAAACCGCTCAACGCCAAAGTAAGTTCCGATAAAATGGAATTCAGTTATGAGCAAAACCGGGCGACCGCCAGCGGCAATGTCAAAATCGAAGACAGCCGGGGGGCGCTGTTTGCGCCGGAGCTGGAGCTGATTCTGTCCGGCGCTCCGACCGCGGCGAAAACGACGGAACCCGATACCCCGGACATCCCCGGCATCGGCGGCATGGACTTCGACCCCGGCAGTAAAACCGTGGAATCCATCCGCTGCTTCGGCGGTGTCAATTTCTTCGGTAAAGACGGCGGCGAGGGCGCCGCCGAAACCGTCAACTACAATGTGAACGACGGCGCAATCACGCTGGCCGGCAAAACCCGTCCGTGGGTCAAACAGGGCGGCAACCGGCTGGAGGGCGGCACCATTTCACTGGCGCAGGAGTCCGGCCGGCTGGTCGTCAAAGACAACGCCGAAATCTGGCTCGCCGGAGCCAACGGCCAAACCAAGGCAACGTCCGATATGCTGGAATTCGACTACGAAGCCGGAACCGGCGTCATGCTCGGCAACGTCAAGATCTCCGACGGCGAGGCGAAGGTGGAGTGCGACAAAATGAACGTCTACCTCAAAGACAAGACCGGCGCCGCCAAGGACGTCAAATTGACCGCCGGACTGGAAAACCGCGACTTCAATAAACTGCCCGACCGTGTCGTCTGCTCCGGCAATGTCCGCGGCTCCGACCCCAAGGGCGCGCTTGAGTGCGAAACGCTCACCGTGAATTTCGCCGAAAACGCCGACGGCGGTCTCGCCGTCAACCGGATCGACTTCAACGGCGGCGTCAAAGCCGCCGCCAGCGACTTCTCCATGATCGAGCAGTCGGTTCCCGGCGCGGCCGAGGCGAAACCCGCGTCAAAATCCGGCAAGCCGTCGACCATGACCAGCGACTCCGGCTTCATCAATCTGGCGGAAAACTACGCCGAGTTCAACGGCAATGTCCGGATGGTTGACGAACGCGTCCAATTGTCGTCCGACAAATTCAACGCCTACTTCATCGACCGCACACCGGAAGTTATCGCCGCCGAAAATTCGCCGGTCACCGTTGAACCGGAATCTCCGGAACTGGCGTTTGAACCGAAGTTTGAAAGCCAAGTCCCCCGCCATATCAAGATCGGCGAGGACAAAAGCCTGACCAGACTCCTGTTCACCGGCAACGTAAAACTGAACGGCGTCGACGACGACGGCAACGTGTTCTCCGCAAAAGGCGAGAACGGCTCTTACACCGTCGCCGACCGCATGGTGCGCATGACCGAGGAAAACGGCGTAAAACCGCTGCTCTCCAGCAACGGAACCGTGGTGGAATGCGAGGCGGTGGAAGTCGATCTCTCCGGCGACATGCCGCTGCCGAGCGGCCGCAATCAGCGGATCATCTCGTTCTCGCCGGACTGGGGTGAATAAATAATTGTGATAAAATCCGCGAATCTCCGCTTGAAGAGTTCGCGGGTTGGGTTATAGTAGCATTGGAAGGACGTTTTTATGGTGGAAGACAAAGATATTCTCTGCATGGCCGAAGGGCTGAAAAAAAGCTATCACGGACGGACGGTGGTCAACAACGCCACCATCTACATCCGTCCCGGCGAAGTGGTGGGGCTGCTCGGGCCGAACGGCGCGGGAAAAACCACCAGCTTCTATATGATTATGGGGCTGATCCGGCCCGATGCCGGAACGTTGACTTTCCGCGGTCTCGACATCACCCACGTTCCAATGTATCAGCGCGCCCGGCTCGGCATGGGGTATCTGGCTCAGGAGCCGTCGATTTTCCGTAAATTGACGGTGGAGCAGAACATCATGGCCATTCTCGAAACGCTGGCCATCTCCCGGCGCGAACGCCGGGAACGCCTCGCACAGCTCCTCGAAGAACTGGAATTGACCCATCTGGCCAAGCAGAAAGCCATGACGCTTTCCGGCGGCGAACGCCGGCGTCTGGAAATCACCCGCGCACTGGTCACCAATCCGCTGTTCATCCTGCTTGACGAGCCGTTCAGCGGCGTCGATCCGATCGCGGTCAACGATGTGCAGGAGATCATTCGCCAACTTCAGAAAAAAGGTCTGGGCATTCTGATCACCGACCACAACGTGCGCGAAACCCTGTCGGTGGTTGACCGCGCCTATCTGATGTGTCAGGGCGAGATCCTGCTCGAAGGCAGCAGCGATTTTCTGGTAAATGACGAGAAGGCCCGCGAGGTTTATCTCGGGCCGCGATTCAACATGTGAGCTAACCTGAAAGGAGGGTTTGACATATGCAGATCATAACCACCGGTAAACACTTGGACATCACGGAAATCATGAAGTCCAGAATAGAAGAGGGTTTCGCCGCGATTTTCGCCGAAAAGACCCTGAAGGTTTCCACTATCCGGGTGATGGTGGAGTTTGACAAACCGCGATTCATCGTGGATGCCATGGTAAGCATGAAAAACCACGATTTCGCCGCCAAAGCCGAGGATTTCGACGTCTACAAGGCGATCGCCATGGTCGTTGACAAAGTACGCAGCCAGGTGGACAAGTACCTGACAAAAGTTCAGGACCACTCCCACGAACCGCTGCGCGAACTCGAACAGAAAGCCACCGACAAAAAAGAATAAACATTCAGTGCCGACCGCCTGACCGCGATCGGTAAACAAATCCGGCGCCGGACTGCTTCAAACAATCCGGCGCCGTTTTTTATCTCCGGGCGACCGCCTCACTCCCAACCGGCTCGGAGCAGAGTAAAAATTCTAAAGACAACGCCGGAATCCGGCATTGTCCATTGGGGTTGAGCGATCCGTCAATTCTCCGTCACTTTTTCGCCAACCTCACAGTTCGCGCCGCCCAGCAGTGGACAAAGTTGAATATTCGTCATTTTCAGCAATCGGAAAGAATTAAGCAACAATACATTACATTTTCCGTCACTTTATCCGTCACTTTTTTTGACGGATAATCCGTCGATTGTGCCAAAGCCGGATGAGAGAAGGAAAAAACTTTTTGAGGCGATTATGCCAAAGCCGGATGAGAGAAGGAAAAACTTTTTGAAGCAAGGTTCTTCCCGGCTCGCGCGCTCACGTTTCCAAACCTTTTCGTGTCGCATTTTTCCAATCGGCAAATCAATTGGAAAAACACGAACCTGAAAAGTCGGCACAAAAACGGGACGAATGTCCGTAACTGTTTTTTAAGGTTGAATCCAGCCGCGGCAAACCGGTCATTCCCGGCCGGACAACAGCCGGTCAATGGCTCCGGCGTCACCCGAATCTATCACCCGTCCGGCGGACTCCATCAAATCGTGCATGCGCTCCGCCAATTGCTTGCGGCTCTCTCCCGGCAGCGCCCGCTGAACCGGCAGAACATAAACCCGACTGTCCAATCCGGACAGCCCCAGCACCCTCTTGAGATGCGGCAGCATGGTCTGGTCGCCAAACCACGCCACATTGAACCCGTCGGCCGCGGGGCCGGTGCGGGTAATGACCGGCTGGATCGCCTCCCCGGTCTCGCAAACCGCTTCAAACGCCGTAGACTTGAACGGCAGCAAACCATGCAGCCCATCGGTGGTCGTCCCCTCCGGATAAACCACCAGATTCACGCCGTGACGCAGCGATTCCCGGAATTCAGCCAGTGCCGTCCGTGACGCCGAACGTTTTTTCCGGTCAATCCAAATCGGCCGGCTGGATGCCAGGATCAGTCCGAGACCGGGATAATATTTAACCTCTTTTTTACTGGCAAAGCGCACCCTGCCCAATGCACCGTGAACCGGAATGTCCAAATATCCGGTGTGATTTGAAATGATCAGACATCCGGATACGTTCATTTTGCCGTAAACCTTCAGCCGGATTCCCGTCAGCCGCAGCAGCCCCCGACACCACAGACTGGTACAGCCGGTCACCCGGA
>JAEWSS010000167.1 GCA_023459755.1 Verrucomicrobiota bacterium
ACACAATGGCAGCCGTGTCGGACGCCCAGCGGATCTGGGCGGTGGCCGAACTCGAGTGTGTCGGGCTGACCGGTTTTTTTCAACCGCTGGTGATTTCAAGCGACCTGGGATTCCGTAAACCCGACCCGAGAATGTTCAAAAGTACGCTGGACACACTCGGAATCACACCGGATGAAGCGATATTCGTCGGCAACGACATGTACCGCGACGTATGGGGAGCGCATCAGGCCGGTATGAAGACGGTGTTTTTCAAGTCCGGTCAGGGAGATCAGAAATCGCGCGGCGTCGAGCCGGATTACATCATCTACAATTTTGGCCAACTGCCGGACGCGGTCAAGTTTCTCTCCTGACCGCGCCGGTGTTTCCGCCGGATTGCGTTTCGCATCCGGCTCGGACGCAACGGGGATTATGCATGTCCGCCCCGTTGTTGCGGTGCGGTTAAAACCGCACGTCGGCGGCGAGATCCACGGCGCGGAATCCGACCAATCCGGTGTCCACGGCAATGCCTGAACCGCCGCCGTCAAGCGCGGAATCCACCGCCGTCAACATTTCCACTCCGTCAACCGAGGCGGACAACCGACCGGCAGACACGTTGAACTCCACTTTGTACAGTTGGTTGAAGTTCCAGTCGAAATCGCGGCCGGCCAGGGTTTGTTCGCCGTAAAACTGACGGACAATTTCAATGCGTCCCGGCGAAAACAGCAACGCGTAAAAACGCCGCATACCCTGATAATGGAGCAGAATTCCGGCGCGGTCGGCGCTGTGAATCCGCAGTTCGCAGGAGATGCGGCCGTTGCGCCATGAGCGGTTTCCGGTTACCATAACACCGCCCGGAGTATTGCTCCCGACATAAAGAATGCGGTCGGAAACATCATTGCTGAAGCCGGTGCGCAGCATGGTGGCGTTGGTGATCCAGCCCGGAATGTCGTTGACGCCGGGGCAGGACAGCACACCGGATTCGACCGGCAGAACGCAGTCCGGATAATGCATCGCCGCCACTCCGCCGAAATTGACGTGATCGATCCATATCTCGCAGGATGCCGGAGAATCGATTACAAACCCGAAGTCGGTTATCGCCAACTCATCCGTCTTTATCTTCCATTCGATTTCAAATTTGCCGCCCGGTTTCAGGACATGTTTCTTGGAAAAAACCGTTCCGTGTTCGGCGGCGCAGCTTCCGGCGGAGGTTTTCACCGCCAGTCTGATCCGGCCCTCGCCGGAAAATTCCGGACACAGTCCAGACAATTTTACGGTCATCCCGTTGTAAAGCCACGGTGTGGCCACGGCGGTGTACGGGCTGGCGTCTTTTCTGGCGTCAAATCCCACCGGAGTAAAAACCTCAGCCTCGCCGCCCGAGGAGCGGACACGCAACCGGGAGTGGACGTTGTCAAGTTTCACCGCCCCGGACTCCGCGATATAGCCGTGCATGCTGCCCGGCATGGAAAAATGATGATAAGCACCGCCCTTGACCGGAGCGGGGTCGTCCATTTTCATGATCTTGCGACCGATCGCCGCAATGTATTCGGCGACTTTCAGGCAGTCGGTCACCGCGTCCGTCCCCGATGCGGTGGGCAGGAATATCCGGTCGGCAAACGGCGGGCGGAAATCATAATCGTCATTCAGATGTTCAAGACCGGCAATCAGCGCCGAAACCGTACCGACGTTCGCGGCGTTGCAGTCCGTATCCCATCCGGCGGAGGCCACAATGCTCATCGTCCGGAAAAAGTTTCCGGCGCCGTACGCCCACGCCATCACCATCACCGCGTGGTTCGGAATCACATGGCAGTTGCCGCCGCAGATATGATAGCCGTATTTTTCCTTAATCCGCTCATAAGTGCGCTGCCAGTCGCCGTCGGAGGCCGCCCAATCACGAACTTCACGATGAACAACGGCTATCTGCGAATCGGCCGGAATCACCCCCACACCGGCATCCAAAACCTTAAAAATGTCCTTTTCCACAAACGCCGCGCTGACCATGGCGGCCACAACCATGGCGGCATAAACCGCCTCGCCGTCATGCGAGACCTCCGCGGCCATCTTCGCCAATGCCGCCGCCCGTGCGGGGTCGCCGGGAGCGACCATGCCGAACGCGTCGATAAAAATCTGGGCGCCGATCTGTTCGGCAACCTCGCGCCCGTTCAACGCGGCCGAACCGGAACGCGGCGACTTGACGCCGTTTTTAAGTCTCAGATACGCGGTGTGTTCGGTGGAGTTTCCCATGCCGCCCCACCATAGAATGGTCCGATTTTCCCAGAGATAATTAAGCCAGGTTTCACCGAAAAATTCAGCCGGAGTATCGGCGTACTTTCCGGAGTCGGCCAAAGCGCGGATAAAAACGAACGTTCCTGATATGTCGTCGTCCGGCACGATCAGCGGTACGCCGCAGTCCTCATGCACATAGCGGACGATCGCCCCCGGTGCGCCTTCAGGCGCCGCTGCGCCCCAGCGCTCCGTGATTTTCTCGCGGCTCCACCCCTCGAACGGACGCCCCAAATAAACTCCGATCACCTTGCCGGTGACCGCCGCATAAACCTGCTCTTCGTAATTGTTTATCATGTTCAGCCCTGTCTTTTATATATTTGAACAAACTTTCCGCATGATAATATATCGGAAAAACCGCCGAAGTCCACCGCCGGAAACCGCAAAATGCCGGGCAATAGATAAAAAAGCATGCTAAAGCATTATTTCACCGCCCGGATCAGCCGGGTCATCCGCTCCATTCCACCGTCATACGGGTAAATTTTGAGCAGAAAACGAAATTTCCCGCCGGGAAGCCGAAAAACGGTTCCGGTGTCCGGGCCGCAGCTGCCGGAACCGACGCCGCGCTGAAAAAAGTCCAGAGACAGATAAAGCCGGTCGGCCGGTTCCAGTTCGTGTTCATGCATCGTCCGGTAAAGCGTTAACGCCGAATGGCGCGAAAGCGTAAACTCCATGTTGTCCGGCGCGGCAACGGCAAGACCGCGGCCGGAAGCATCACCGACCATCAGAAATCGCACGTCGGTCCGGTTGCCGTTCTGCTGCGGCATGATGTATGGCACATGCATGGCGTCCACGGTGGTGTCATACAGGCCGACCGCGGCGGCGGCGGCGCGGTCGCGGTTATTTTCCAGCGGACCGCGACCGAAATAACGAACCGCGTCGAGATCGGCCGGCAGTTCCAACAGCAATCCGAGCCGCGGCGGATCGTCCAGTTCCGGCGGCACCGTGAAGTCGCACACGATGTGCAGAACACCGTAACGGTCGAGCCGGTACTCGGTGCGCCGCAGAATGGCCGGGCCGCCGGATGAGGCGCAACTTGAACATGACTCGACCCATCGGAAGCCGCCGTCCACCGCCCGACCGCATTCAAAATCAAGACGGGTTTCGACAAACTCGAACAACCGGCGCTCCTCCCACTTGTACAGCGCTTTCCAACGTTCGCGGTTTTTCAGGGTGGACGCCTTGATTCCGTCGTTGTCGGTGGGGCCGCGCAGAAGATCCAGTCCGGGAGCGGCGAGCACAAGCGGCCGTCCGCCGAACTCAATAAATGGTCCGGTCGAAGCAAAATTCAGCGTCAGCGCCCCCTGACGGACGGCCATACCGCCCGCCACGGCGGCGGCAACCGGACGCCGCGGCAGTTTTTTCTCCGCCCCGCCGCCGTGCCACGGCATGGCGAATTGTTCACAGGCGACCTCAAAGCCGGCCTCCGCCCACGCCGTCGCCCGACGCAGCCGGAAACGCATGGTCAGGAAACATTCTTCGCCGGACTTCAAGTCCGGACGGCGCAGCGGAAGTGTGAATTCGCGCCGCGGCCGGGCAACGGTGAATGCCGACGGTTCCGGCGGAACAAATGCCGCCGGTGCCCGCGGCGGAACGTCGAGCCGCGCCAGTCGGCCGCGCTGAACCGGTCGCCCGTCCACCTCCAGCGACCACACGCACTCCAGATCGGCCAGCGTGGTGAAACTGCGCCGGTTAACCACCGCGATCCGTCCGCGGCCGAGGTCGCACGGTTCAACTTTCAGCGGTGAGGCGAGATGCTTCAGTTCAAACAGACCGGGATGCGGCGTCCGGTCGGGCCAGACCAGACCGTCGGCGACAAAGTTTGAGTCGTGCACCGGTTCTCCGAAGTCTCCGCCGTAAAGATACCCGGCGCGGCCGTTTTTCCCGACCGCTTGGATACCATGGTCGAGCCACTCCCAAATATAGCCGCCGGCAAGTGAATCGTAACGGTCGAACAGCGCGAAATATCCGCTCAGTCCGCCGTTGCTGTTGCCCATGGCATGGGAAAACTCGCACATAATAAGCGGACGGGGATCGTCGGTTGCCATCTCCGCCCAGTTTTCCAGCGCCTCAAGTTGAGGATACATCGGACAGATCACGTCGGTCAATTCGCGGTTCACTCCCGACGCCCAGCTCTGGCACGCTCCTTCATAATGCAGCAGACGCGACGGATCGCTGCGGCGTATCCAACCGGCCATCGCCGCGTGGTTCGGGCCGCATCCGGACTCATTGCCCAGCGACCAGAACAATATGCACGGATGATTTCTGTCGCGCATCACCAGATCGGCGGCACGCCCGACAAACGCCGGCGCCCAGGCCGGATTCCGGGTGAGATCATGATAAAAGGCGTGACATTCCAGATTGGCTTCGGCGGTAACATAAAAACCGTATTCGTCGGCCAGATCGAAAAATTCCGGCGCCGGCGGATAGTGGCTGGTGCGGATTGCATTGATATTGAAGCGCTTCATCATTTTCAGATCAAGTTCGGTCAACTCCGCGGACACGCTGCGGCCGTTGCGCATGTCGTGTTCATGGCGGTTGACGCCGCAGATCCGAACCGGACGGCCGTTGACCAACAGTTTCCGCCCGGCAACCGCGACCGTGCGGAATCCCACGCGCACCGCCACCGCGTCGCACACCCGTCCGGCTCCGGTCACCAGTTCGCAGACCAGTTTATAAAGGGTCGGCGTTTCCGCACTCCACGCCGCCACCTGCGGAATGCGGACGCGGGAAACAACGGCGGGACAACGTGCCGGGTCGCCGGTGCCGGGGCGTTCCGGCGCGATGTTTCCCCGCCACACCCGCCGCCCGGCGGCGTTGAAAAGCGAAGCGGAGATCCGCCAGTTGTCCGGTTCGCCGGCCGAAAAACCGGCGACGGCTTCAATCGTCAGATCGCCGTCAATCATATTCTCCTTCAGTCCGGCGGTCGCGTGAAGGTCGTAAATATGCTCGTCCGGCATTGACCGCAGATAAACTGAACGCACGATTCCGGCGTGCCACCACTGATCCTGATCCTCGATAAAACTGCTGTCCGACCACTTCACCACCAGCACCGCCAGCACATTGACGCCCGGCGTCAGCAACCCGGTGATGTCAAACTCCGTAGCGGCGCGTGAATCCTTGGCAAACCCGGCGCAGCGGCCGTTCACCGCTACGGAGAAAAAACTTTCAACCCCGTCAAAATGCAGCACCGTGCGCCGACCGCGCCAGTTGTCCGGCAGTTCAAAGCTCCGCCGGTAAACACCGGTGGGATTGTCATTATCCGGCACCGACGGCGGCGTATTCGGCCATGGCATACTTATATTGGTATAATGCGGACGATCATAGCCGTGCATGTCCCAGCAGCTCGGAACGTCGATTTCCGTCCAGCTGGAATCGTCGAAGTCCGCCGCGTCGCACTCCGGATTGACCGCGGCCGGAGAAGTGTGAAAATCAAACTTCCATTTGCCGTTCAACGACAGCCGGTATTTGCCGTTATTTTTTCCGGCGGCCAGCGCCTCCGCTTCATTGTCAAAAGAATTTAACGGTGAACGCACCGGCAGTACGCCGGAATTAAGCGCACCGGGACTTTGCCGCAGTGTCTCGGAAATATTGAACGCCATCGGTATGAAAACTCCATCTGAAATGTACCATAACAATTTGTAATAACGCCTTTGAACATTTATAATATAAACGGTCTGACTGAAAATAAAATTGTTTTACTGGTATTTAAAATATGCAAAATGGTATACAATCAAAACTCCGTTACCCGCAGAGACTGGTCTGGCGGACGCTCGGCGTGGCCGGAGCACCGTCACGGCTCGGCGCCGGATTTATGCACAAAGTCGGCGCCGTTGATTTCCAGGACTTTGATTCACCACGCTATGTTCTGGTGGCGGTGCTGGCCGGAACCGGGCGCTACACAACCGACGGTGGCACGGAATACCGTCTGGAACCGGGCATGATGTTCCAGCGCATTCCCGGAAAACGGCAGAGCAATTACATCGATCCGCAGTCCGGCTGGTACGAATGCTACCTTGAAACCGGCGTGGATTTTGCCGCCGCACTGGATCAGATGGGGGTGATCGACTGGACCATCCCGGTTCGTCCGCTCGGCCGCCCGTCCGGATTCGCCGACATGGTCCACGACTTTATGACCGGCCTCGCCGCGGCCTCGGAGAAGGATTTGCCCGACTTCGCCGTCCGGATCGCCGGTCTGTTCCGCCACGCCTTCGCCCCGGACCGGAGCCAGTCCGAACGGCCAATCCCCGATCCCGGCGCCAACGCGGTGAACGCGGCGCGCCTTCTGCTTGAACGCGACTTCAACCGGCCATTCAACCTGAAAGCATTTTGCCGCAGCCAAAACTGCGGTTATGAATTATTCCGAAAAAAATTCAAAGCGATCGTCGGGCTTTCGCCCTGGCAGTACCGGGTCAAACGACGGCTGGACGCGGCGGCCGAAATGCTTGCCGCCGGTAAACTGCCGGTGGCCGAGATCGCCGTCCGCCTCGGATATTCTTCGCCCTACGAATTTTCCGCACAATTCAAACGCGCTTTCGGCCGGTCGCCAAAATATTTC
>JAEWSS010000168.1 GCA_023459755.1 Verrucomicrobiota bacterium
GAGTAACGCGGATCGGTCACATCGTCGCCGTCGGCGTTGCGCACGACCGCACTGGCCACCCGGTAGTCTCCGGCGCCGAATCCGGCAAACTCCTGCGGCAGCATGTCCGGCGACGCCAGCGGATCAAGCCCCTCCGGATACGGACAGAAAGAACGCAGAACCGGCCGGTACAGATCGTTCAAATTGGCGTCTTTTATACGTTCGCCGTAATAGAGATGGGCAAGCCGGCCGTTCGGGTCGAGCTTGAACGCATAGGTGGTGCGGATGGTGTCGAGTTTGAAAATTCCGTTTTCACGATCGAAAGAAATGGACATTGTTTTGCATCGCCCCTGATTTTGATTTTTCTTGAAACATCAACGTCTGCGCCGCGGACCGGAACCGCCGCGTCTGGCGCCAAACGAGCGTTCGGAACGCTGCGCCGGCGCCGGCCGGTATGACGGATCGGGCGGCGGCAGCACCAGCATGTCGTCGTCCGGCATGACCGAACTGAACTTGACTCCGAGCATGTCTTCGATCGCCGGAAGCGCATAGGCGCCGTATTCGTCCAGCAGACCGAGACTGGTGCCGGTGTGACCGGCGCGCCCGGTGCGGCCCACCCGGTGAACGTAGTCCTCCGGGCGGTCGGGCAAGTCATAATTGATTACCAGCGACACATCGTCCACATGGATGCCGCGGGCGGCCACGTCGGTGGCAATCAGAACTTTTTCCCGGCCGGAGCGGAACGCTTCGAGAATCTTGAGCCGTTTTTCCTGCGCGATGTCGCCGGAAAGCAGAACCGCGTGGATGCCGTATTTGCCCAGATTGTTCTGAAGGTCGAGATTGTCGCACTTGCGGTTGCCGAAAATCATGATCCGCTCTTCGGAATGTTTGTGCAGCAGATTAACCAGCAGCGGCAGTTTTTCGTGGCGGCTTACCGTGTAAAACAACTGATTGATGTTATGACAGACGATCTCCTCCGGCTCGCTTTCCAGCATTTCCGGATTGTTCAGAAAACTCGAAGCCAGCCGCAGAATACTGTCCTCCAGCGTGGCGGAAAACAGCATGGTCTGCCGCTCCTCGCGGTGCGGAAGCATGGAGACAATGCGGCGGACGTCCGGAATAAAACCCATATCCAGCATGCGGTCGGCCTCGTCGATCACCAGCATTTTGGCGCGGCGGAGATTCAGACTTCCGGAGCGGGAAAAGTCGATGATCCGCCCCGGTGTGCCGATCAGAATATCGATCGGCCGGTTGAGTTCGCGCTGCTGCTTCTGGTGATCCATGCCGCCGAAGACCACCACGTTGTGCAGTCCGGCGTATTTTCCGATGTTTTCGGCGTCCTTATGAATCTGGATCGCCAACTCGCGGGTCGGCGCCATTACCAGCGCGCGGCACTCGCCGGGTTTGAATCCGTCGGCCGGCTCCTCCATCAACTTCTTGAAAATAGCCACCAGAAACGCGGCGGTCTTGCCGGTTCCGGTCTGCGCCTTGCCGCAGACGTCGCGCCCCTTGAGCAGTTCGGGGAACGCCGCCGCCTGAATCGGCGTGCAGTAGCTGAAGTTCAGATCCTGAAGACCGAACTGAACGGCGCGCGGCAGATCAAGGTCAAGAAACCGAGTTTTCCCCTCGGCCGCCGGAACCTCTTTCAGCGTCTCCGGCATTTCCGGCACGGCCAGTTCGCCAAGCGACATCGCCGGCACTTCCGCCGCATTGCCCTCCGGCCGGTTTTCCGACGGACTGCGCCGCTTTCGACGCGGTTTTTTAGCTTCAGACGCCGCCGGACGCTCGATCTCCGGTTTGGGAGTCGGCAGTACGGGCATTGATTTTTTGGGATTGCGGTTTTTCCGACGACGGTCGCCGGAACTCTTCTGTGGCGGCGTTTCCGCGGCCGCCGCGGTAGCGCCGATCAGCCAGCGCTGGATGAAAGATCCGATTTTCTTAAACAATTCTCATTCCTTCTATTTCTGTATTTTTATACAATAACACGTCTTGCGTCTTTTTCAATTCTCCAACCGCGCCGCCGTCGCTTTTTAGAGCAAAAAAGACGACGCTCAACACTTTTAAACTTTTTTCAACATTTTTTCCATCCGGCGCTTGCATTGTATTCTACACTGTGTAGATTAATCCCAAAAGCACAACAAGGAGCATTTATCATGGCAGGAATATCAGACGCGGAAATGGAGATTATGAAAGCGCTGTGGGAAAAGTCGCCGCAAACTTCGCCGGAACTGGTTGCCGGAGTGGGCGAAAAACATCAGTGGGAGGCCACAACGGTGGCGACGCTGCTGTCGCGTCTGGTCGGCAAAAAGGCGGTGGCGCAGGAGGGGGAAAGAAGAAACTACAGCTATCGACCGCTGGTCGGCCGCAGCGAATATGTCCGGCGCGAACTTTCCGGCGTGCTGAGCCGGGTGCTGGGCGCGGCGTGTCCGGCGGCGTTTTTTCAGAACGACCGGACGCCGGACGCCGACGAATTGGCCGAAATACTCAAAATGATTGACGACGGAGATAAACAATCATGAACGAACTGCTGATTTACGCCGCCGGGACCCTGGTTCGCGGCGCGGCGGTCTATCTGCTCGCCGCGGCGTTGATAAAACTGCTGAAACTGCGGCTTCGGTCGCCGCGCGCGGCGCTGTTCTGGTACGGGGCGCTGCTGCTGACCGTGATCCCGATGCCGTCGCTGCCGGCGGCGCCGAAACTTCCGCCCCTGACCGCGATTCAAACCGGCGCACCGGCTCCGGCCGGCATCTATGCCGCGCCTCCGGCGCACAACCCGGCGGATCAGCGGATCGCCGCACCGCCGGCGGAGCCGGTGACTCGGATCACGCCGGAATTTGTCATGAAGTCGGCGCTGGCGATCTGGGGTGCGGTCGCATTTCTGCTCCTCGTCCGGATGACCGCGGCGCAGTTGTACTGGACGCGGCGGCTCAACCGGCTTCCGGCGGCGGCCGACCGGCGGCTGTGCTCCGTTTTTGAACGCCTGCGCGACGGACGCAAACTTCGCCTGCTCAACTGCGACGGCGTTTTCGATTCGCCCGCCAGCTTCGGACTTTTCCGCACAACCGTGTTTTTTCCCGAATCGGCGGCCGGCGATTTTTCCGAACGCGAACTGGAGATGATGCTCCGCCATGAACTCGGTCACGCCGACCGGCACGACTGTCTGCGCGCCCTGCTGTTGAACGCCGCCGCCGCGCCGTGGTGGTTCAATCCGTTCGTCGCCTGGCTGCGCCGCCGGATCGCCCTGCTGCGTGAAGTCGCCTGCGACCGCG
>JAEWSS010000169.1 GCA_023459755.1 Verrucomicrobiota bacterium
TCTTTGAGTACAGCGCATTCGCGGTTCCGGCCTCGCTGCTCGGCTGCGCCACCTACACCGGAACACTGGACAACGGTGAAACCTTCACCGGCAAAATTGAACGCAATGAACCGGCCGGACTTGCCACGCTGAAAAACGCAGTCCGCCAAATATCATTCCAGACTACGCTGGGCAAACTGAGTTTTGCGGTGAAAGAGGGACCGGGCTTCAACATAGTTGACCGCCGCGGCGTAAGTTTTGCCGACAAAAAATGTTTCTGGTTCGGCTATCAAACCACCCTTGACTACGGTAAACCGTTCAACAGCGTCATCGAAATCAGCTTTACCATCGACGACGAGCTTGTGCTGGCCGTTCCCGAGAAAACCGACCTGTCCGCGCCGCTGAAAACCCAGGCTGTTTCCAATGGAATCGCCCCCTATACGCCCGAAATACAACTGCTGCCGCGCCCCAAAAAGATTGTCCAGCCGCTGCCCGGAGCCGGTGACGTCATTTCAATACCCTCACCGGTCACCGTCCGTATCGCCGGAATAGAGGACAAGGCCGAATACGACCGGCTCGGACGCGCCGCGGAACGCGTCCTCGGCAAAATGAACGCCGAAACCCAACTCGTCGATCCCCGGCTCCGCATGGCCAGCTTCCTGAACATCACGATTGCACCGGACGCCTCAAAAAATCCGGAAGGTTACACGCTTTCAATCGACCGCAACGGTATTTCAATCGCCAGTCCCACGCCTCGCGGCGCATTCTACGCGCTCCAGACCCTGCGCGCGCTTGCCAAAGACCAACAGCTCCCGGAATGCAAGATCGAAGACTGGCCGGACATGAAAATTCGCGCCGCCCATCTGCTGGTTGATGACTATTCCAAGATTTTTCACACCAATCTGGTCGGCGACGTTCTCGCGCCGATGAAGTACAATATGGTCGTTCCCGAGTGCGAGTTTGTAAAGTGGGACGCCACCAAGCCCCTGCATCAGAAATGGGGCATGGAGAAGCAGGATTATATTGACTTTGTTGCCTGGTGCAAAGACAACTACATCGATGTGGTTCCGCTGTTCCAGACCTTCGGTCACTGCGGGTGGCTGTTCCCGGAACAGGAGGACGGCTCCCGGCTCAACCTCGACCTGGCCGAAGACGTCGATTATCCCTATGCCTACAATGTATCCAATCCGCGCCTTTATCCCTTTATCGAAACGGTTCTTGACGAGGTGATGGAGGCCAGCGGCAATCCGCAGTATCTGCATATCGGCCACGACGAGGTGTTTCATCCGAAGGCGAAATTCCCGTGCCGTCCGGAAAATATTGCCAAAGGCATCAAAAAAGTGCTTTACGATGACGTGATGTGGTATTACAACTACGGCAAAAAACGCAATGTGCAGATCATGCTCTGGCAGGATCTTTTCGTTACGCCGGAAGAAAGTACGGAAAACGGAGCCGGCGGCCCGCCGCACAATCTGGCCGAAGTCCGCAATGACCTGCCGCGCGACCTGCTTTTCGTCGCGTGGCGCTATGACGGCCGCACCACCGACTTCCCGGACATCACCGCATTGCGGAAAGATGGATTTAATATTGTCGGCGCACCGTGGAACGAAAAGAACAACGTCGAACATCTGGCCGAATTTTGCAAAAAGGCCGGCGGCATCGGCATGCTCCAAACCATCTGGTGCGGTTACAACGGCAACCGCGGCGTAACTCACAACGGGTTCTGGCAGCTGGTGCCGTATGTCCGCACCGGAGTGTGGAGCTGGAACGCCGATCCGGCAGTCAACGACTACGACCCGGAGGCGACTTTCTGCGACCTGATAAACTCATGGTTTGACAATTCAAACGCCGATGCGCTTACCATCGATATTTCCAAGGCGGCAAACCTCCGGCTGACCCCGGAAAACAACCCGTTCCTGTCGTACGACACCTACGGTTTTGAACTCCAGCCGACCGGAATTCAACAAATCGGCCGTGTGGTGTTCGATCTTCCGGCGATCGACAACGCTCCGGCCGCGATCGCCCTGAAGTCGCGGCTGAACCCGTTGTTTCCGGAAACAGTGACACTGCCGCTCGATCTTAAAACGTCCGAGCTGTATATGCTCTGCACCGGAGTTGACAATGCGCCGCAGCGCTTTGACGCGCTGGCGACCCTGAAGGTTGTGTATGAAGACGGGTCAAATTCGACGCTGCCGCTCCAATACACCTGGCAGGTCAATGGACTCAACGACGTCTTCAACTTCTATCAGAATACCGGCAACGTCCGGCGCTGGGTTGACCGCGATCAGGAGCGAAGAGTCTGGTTTTTCACCTGGAAAAACCCGAATCCGGACAAAACCATAAAGACGGTCGAACTTTCCGCGACCAAGGATCTTTACTCTTTCTACCTGCTGGCATTAAGTGCAAAGAAATTGTAAAAAGATGCTTATTACGTTTTAATTTTTAACAAAAAAACCAACCTAACAACTTAACAAACAATAATTTAACTAATGAACAAAGTGCGAATTGCGCAAGGGAGGCAAAAAAAATCAAAAATTTTTATAAAAAGGGCTTGCATATTTAATAGCGACATGTATTTTAATTGATGTAAGCATGATAACTTTTAGTCTGAGATACTTTTAACCTGGAGATCAAAAAAAATGGAAAACAGAGCAATGAAGTACGAAAAGCCGGTTCTTGATGGTTTTTGCGGATGGGATGCCGAGTTCGCGGTTGGCGGCAGCCAGGTAATCACGGATCCGTGCATCGACGGTTCTTATCAGGATCCCGATGGCGATCCGGATTGGTAGTCGCTGTCCGATCTCAGCTTTAATATGAATGAATCCATGCGGGAGACCGTAGTGATACAGTCTCCTGCCTTTCTTTCGTTAGAGCTGACCTCGCGGTGCAATCTCCGTTGTTCCTACTGCTATCACTTTGACAGCTCAAGTGCAGACTGTGGAGACTTGCCCACCACCGAGTGGCTGCAATTCTTCGATGAATTGCAGTCACTCAAAGTTTTTACGGTGATCCTGTCCGGCGGCGAACCATTCATTCGCCCCGACATATTCGACATCATCGAAAAGTGCGCGGCCAGCAAAATACGATACACTCTGCTCACAAACGCCACACTGATCTCTGCGGAATATGCCAAACGGCTCGCGGCTATCGGGCGTTGCAACGTGCTTCAAGTTTCGCTGGACGGCGTCGGCGCCGTCAATGACGAAGCCAGAGGCAAAGGTTCGTTTGATGCCGCCGTCAAGGGCATTCGCAACTTGATGGACGCCGGA
>JAEWSS010000170.1 GCA_023459755.1 Verrucomicrobiota bacterium
AGCCGGACTTCTGCGTCCGGGCGTGCGGCGACGCGGCGGCGCCGGAGGGCGCGGAGCCGCTCGATTTCGACTTCTGCGGCAATTTTCGTTTTTATCATGTCAACAATCCGCGTGAATTTCTGGCGTCGCCGGAATTTTCCGCCGGAAAATTTTACGTTCAGGACCCGGCCACCGCGATGGCGCTGTCGCTGTTTGAGCTGAACGGCGATGAAAAAGTGTGCGATCTCTGCGCCGCCCCCGGCGGCAAAGGTTTGATGATCGCGGAACGCCTGAACAAAAACGGCGCAATAACGCTGTTCGACCGCTCGGAGGCGCGGCAAAAGCTGACCATGGAAAATTTTTCCCGGCGTCGGCTTGACGCGCAGTATCGGATTGAGGTGTGCGAGGCGGCGAAGGCGACGGGGCTGTTTGATCTGGTCTTTTGTGACGTGCCGTGCTCGAACACCGGAGTTTTCCGCCGCCGGCCGGACGCGTTATGGCGATTTTCGCCGTCCCGCCTGACCGAGTTGGCCGGCTTGCAAAAAGAGATTCTCGGCCATGCGGCAAAACTGGTGAACTCCGGCGGACGGCTGGTCTATTCGACCTGCAGCATTGAGCCGGACGAAAACGGCACTCAGGTTGCGGAATTTCTGGCATCTCATCCGGAATTCACGCTTCTGCGCCAGCGGCAGCTGCTGCCGGGTGCGGAATATGACGGAGCCTATGCCGCGGTGATGCAAAAAAAATAGATAAAAAATATATTTGATATAAGATAAGGAGCAAAAAATGAGTGTTTTTCAGGAGTTGCAGCGGCGTCAGTTCATTTATCAGGCGACCGATGCGGCGGCGATCGAAAAGCTGCTGTCAACCGAAAAAGTGACATTCTATGTGGGATTTGATCCGACCGGAAACAGTCTGCATGTCGGCCATCTGCTGCCGATAATGGCGATGCGTTTTCTCCAGCAGGCCGGTCACGTTCCGATCGTGCTGGTTGGCGGGGCGACCGCCCGGATCGGAGACCCGTCCGGCCGGATTTCGGCGCGGCCGATCCTCACGGTGGAGGAAATCGACCACAATGTGGAATGTCTGAAAAAACAGCTGGCCCGCTTCATCAACGTGGACGCCGGAGCCTGCCACTTTGTGAATAACGCGGACTGGCTCTGCAAACTCAACTACATTGATTTTCTGCGCGACATCGGCCCGAAATTCAGCGTAAACCGGATGATCGCCCAGGAGTCGGTCAAACAGCGGCTGGAAAACGGCCTGAGTTTCCTTGAGTTCAACTACTCGATTCTCCAGGCCTACGACTTCTATCATCTGAATTCGGCGCTCGGCTGCAAAATGGAGTTCGGCGGTCAGGATCAGTGGGGAAACATGGTGGCCGGCGTCGATCTGGTCCGCAAGATGAACCAGCAGGAAGTTTTCGCCCTCACCTTCCCGCTGCTGTTGGACAGCAGCGGGAAAAAGTTCGGAAAGACCGCCGGCGGCAACAACGTCTGGCTCGACACCGAACGCACCGGCATTTTCGACTACTACCAGTTCTGGCGCAACTGCGAGGACGGACAGCTGGAAAAACTGATGCTCACCTTTACGCCGCTCCCGGTGGACGAGGTCAAGCGGCTGTCCGCGGCCGCCACCGCGCCGGAACTCAACCGTGCCAAAGAAATTCTGGCATTTGAAGCCACCAAGATGGCGCACGGCGCCGCGGCCGCCGCCGAAGCCTACATCACCGCCGGCAACAAGTTCGGCTTTGCCGACCCGGACAATAAGATTGCCACCACCAGTGAAGTCGCAAAACTTTCGGCTAAAAGCGCGCAGTCGGCGCTGCCGACCGCGGAACTGGACAAAGCTCTGTTTGAAAATGACGGGCTGTGGGCGGTCAAACTGTTTGTGGAGGCCGGACTGGCCGCCAGCAACGGCGAAGCCCGACGCCTGATTCAGGGCGGCGGCGCCTATATCAACGACGTAAAAATCGCTTCATGCGATCTGAATGTGAAACTCGACGACTTTTCAGACGGCGCAATTGTGCTTAAAGCCGGCCGGAAAAACATAAAAAAGGTGGTGCTGAAATGAAGAAATTTGTACTGGGTCTGATGCTGACGGCCGCGGCATTCGCGGTTTCGGCCGCGGTGGAGCTGAAAAATGGCGCGACCGTTGCATTTCTGGGCGACTCGATAACCTATCTCGGCGCCAGTCAACCCTCCGGCTACTGCAATCTGGTGGTGTCGGCGCTCAAAAACGCCGGGATCGAAGTCAACCCGGTTTTTGCCGGAATCAGCGGACACAAGTCCAACGACATGCTGGCCCGAGTCGATGCCGACGTGCTGGCGGCCAAGCCCGATCTGGTGTTCCTCAGCTGCGGCGTCAACGACGTCTGGCACGGCGAAACCGGCGTTCCGCTTCCGCAGTACCGCGAAAATATCGAACAGATCGTGGACAAAGTTTTGGCCTCCGGTGCAAAACTGGTAATCTTCACCTCAACCATGATCGGAGAGGACGAACTCAACGACAACAACCGCAAACTTGAGGAGTACAACGCTTTTCTGCGCGAACTCGCCGCCCGTAAAAACTGCGGCCTCGCCGACATGAGCGCGGTGATGAAACCCATGGTGGCGGCACTGGTAAAACAGGGCGCCGCTCCCGGCGCGCTGCTCACGGTTGACGGCGTTCATATGAATCCGATCGGCAATATGATGATGGCGGACACCGCGCTTAAAGCAATCGGTTTTGATGCCGCAATGCTGGCGGACGCCCGCAAAGTATGGCTTTCCCAGCCGAACGCCTGTCCGGTGCGCGGCGGAGCCGACATCTCCATCGCCGCCTATCTAAAACTCGACGAAGCGGCGAAAAAGCAGAACGTCTCGGTTCAGACGCTGCTCAACAACATGCTTAACAAGTCCATCGCCGAACTCTAAACCCCAAAAAAACGTCAAGGCTTTTTATATCATGGAAAACAAAAAAATAAATGTGGCGGTAATCGCCTGCGGCGCCCGCAGCCGCTATGTGGTGGCCAATCTTCTGCGCGACTCGAAACGCAACGTCAAGGTTCTGACCTGTTACGATCCCGACCGGGTTGTTGCCAAACGCGCCGTTTCCGAATGGAATTCTCCGGAGACGAAAATCTGCCGCAGCAGTGCCGAAGCGATCAACTTCCCCGGCATCGACTGGGTGATGGTT
>JAEWSS010000171.1 GCA_023459755.1 Verrucomicrobiota bacterium
CGCCTATCTTGATCGCGAGAATCACGAGCGTTACCTTTCGCTCACCACCGAGCTGGAGATCCGCCGCAAGTAAGCGCGCGGTCAAGCCCGGTAAAAACAAAGAGGATGCGGCGGTCAAACGCTGCAACCTCTTTTTTTGTATATGCTTGATTTGTAAAAAGCAAAAGGTGTGCTATATTAAAAATGAGGTAAAGATTTTACGCATTCCTTGCTAAAAATTAGCGGAACATGCGATGTAAAAGGAGGGTGTATTATGGTTGTCAATAAAAAAATTCAGAAGCGTCCGGTGGAGAAAAGCGGTAAACGCCGTTTTACTTTTATCTTTGAAGCTCCTGCCGGCAAGCATGTCTGCGTCGCCGGAGCATTCAACGACTGGGACCCGGAACAGAAGGTGCTGGAGTATAAAAGCAGCAAGGGCGTGTATTCCGGCGTGATAATGCTGGAGCCGGGTACCTACGAGTATAAGTTCGTAATCGACGGCGAGTGGGTTCTCGATCCTAAAAATCCGAACTTCTCGCACAACGATTTCGGGACGCTGAACAGTAAGCTGATCGTCGAATAGTCGAATTGCAGAATCAAGGCGATGATCCGGAGCTAAAACCCGACAATTATAAATTGCCGGGTTTTTTTGGCATTATTTTCCAATAATGCTATATTGATTGTATAGGACATAAGAAACGCGGATTCCGTAGCCGCAGCGAAGAAAACGAAAAGCAAGGTCAGGTGATATTTATGGGACAAATTCAATTGTACAATGTTGCGCCGCGCATACCGCAGGAACTCAAATTTCTGGAGGAACTGTCGTTCAATATCTGGTGGTGCTGGCATCCGATGGCGGTTGAACTTTTTGTCCGCATCAGTCCGGTGATCTGGAGCGAAGTCGGCGGCAACAGCCGCGAGTTTTTGAGCAGAGTCCCGCAGAGCCGGCTGGAAGAGCTTGCCAAAGACGAAATGTTCATCCAGCAGATGCAGGTGGTGGAGGACGAATTCCGCCGTCAGGTAAAGGCCGGCAGCTCGAACATCAGCGACCGTCAGGTGGCCTATTTTTCACTTGAGTTCGGAATTCACGAGAGCATCCGCCTCTACTCCGGCGGTCTGGGCGTACTGGCCGGCGACCACCTCAAAGCCGCCAGCGATATGAACCTGCCGATCGTCGGCGTCGGTCTGCTCTACCGGCAGGGATACTTTCGCCAGTATATCGACCGCAACGGCTGGCAGATGGAGCGCTATCCGGAAAACCTGCTGCACAACATGCCGCTGAACCGCGCCTATGACGCCTCCGGCGCGCCGATCACCATTTCGGTTCCGATCATCGACCGCGAACTGAAGGCCGCGGTTTGGGTGCTGTACGTCGGCAATGTGCCGCTGGTTCTGCTGGACACCGAAATACCGGAAAATCCGCCGGAATTCCGCGAGATCACCTGGCGGCTGTACGGCGGCGATAAAAAAATGCGAATCCAGCAGGAGATACTGCTCGGCGTCGGCGGATTCCGCGCCCTGGTGGCGCTGGGGTGCGAACCGCCGTGCTGCCATATGAACGAAGGCCATGCGGCGTTCCTTTCAATCGAACGCATCGGCCATTTGGTCAGAAAGTACAAATATACGCCGAATGTGGCGCTTGTAATTGTCGGCCGCAGCAACGTGTTCACCACCCACACGCCGGTTCCGGCCGGCAACGAGGTGTTCGCCATTGATCTGGCCCGCCAGTATCTGGCGCCGGTATGCGCCGAGGCCAATCTTGACCTGACCCGCGTAATCAACTGGGGCATTCCAATCAGCGAACGCAATACCGCCGGAGAAATGTCGATGACCATTCTCGGCCTGCGAATGGCCGGGTTCAGCAACGGCGTCAGCAAACTTCACGGCGAAGTGGCGCGGCGGATGTGGAAGCATCTGTGGCCGGGGCGCGGTCTGGACGAAATTCCGATCGACCACATCACCAACGGCGTCCACGTTCAAAGCTGGCTCTCGGTGCGCATGCAGCAGCTTTACAGCCGCTATTTCCACACCGGATGGCTGGACAATCCGAATGACGAAGTCATGGCCTGCGGCGTGGAGGCGATTCCGGACGACGAGTTGTGGACAGCCCACGAAGCCGGCCGTCATGCGCTGGTCCGTCATGTGCGCCGCCGTCTGAAGGAGTCGTTGAACTATTATCAGATGGAAAACGACCGGCAGACGTTTTCGTCCCGTCAGGTGCTTGATCCCAACGTGCTGACGGTTGGTTTTGCACGGCGTTTCGCCACCTACAAGCGCGGCAATCTCCTGCTGCGCAATCCGGAGCGGCTGCTGGCGCTGCTGCGCAATGACAGCCGTCCGATTCAGTTCATTTTTGCCGGCAAGGCGCACCCGGCGGACGACGGCGGCAAGCGCATTATTCAGCAGATCATCAAGTTCGGCAAGGACAACGGCGTGGCCGACCGGCTTATTATGCTTGAGGACTACGATATAGCGTTGGCCAGACTGCTGGTGCAGGGCGTGGACGTGTGGTTGAACAATCCGCGCCGTCCGCAGGAGGCGAGCGGAACGTCCGGCATGAAGGCGGCAATCAACGGCGTGCCGAACTGCAGCATCATGGACGGCTGGTGGGACGAGGCTTGGACGCCGGAGTGCGGCTGGGCCATTCCCAGCAACGAAAATTACGAGAACCCGGAGGATCAGGACAACTTTGAAAGTCAGGCGTTGTTCGACATCCTCGAAAAAGACATCATTCCGAGCTTTTATGACCGGCAGTCGGACGATCTGCCGCATCGCTGGATTCGCTTGATGAAAGGCTCGATCTCCATGTCGCTCGGTCGTTTCTCCAGTCGTCGGATGGTGGAGGACTATAATAAGAAATTCTACTGCAACGCAATCAGCAAATATGGCGAACTCTGTGCAGAAAACGGAGCGAAGTCGGTGGCGCTGGTGACGCAGAAAGAGCGGCTGGTCGCCAATTTCGACAAACTGTGGATCGACCAGCCGTCAATCGATCGCGATCTGGGGGAGCTCCACGTCGGAGACTCGTTCAAGGTAACGACAAAAGTTTATCTGAACGATCTTACGCCGGAAGAGGTGGACGTCGAAGTCTATTACGGCCATGTCGACGCCCATAACG
>JAEWSS010000172.1 GCA_023459755.1 Verrucomicrobiota bacterium
GAAGTAGTGTAGGTGCTGTCCGAGACAAATGCATAAGTGGTGGCCGAAGGAACCGCGTCCATCTTAAGCATAAAAACATTGCTCATTTCGCCGCCGTTGCGATCGAGCATATGTTCGCAGTTGTCATCCGGGTAATCGTAATCGCCCCAAAGCGTCCAGACGGTGTTGCCGTAGCTGGAATTGCCGCGGTAGATCATGTCGCCGGAATAGGCGGAGGGGCATATGGTGACTTTGCGGGCTTCCGGCGATATGTCCTGAGCGTACGGAGCGCCGCCGTTGTCCACTTCGTTCATTGAGATGCCGAGGTTGTCGCGCATTTCGCGGCAAAAACGCCAGAAGGTCTGATAGTTGGTATCGTACAGCATCATCCACTGGTTGTTGCCGGCGCCGTAAAGCTGAACCGCCTTAAGGTTCTGGTTAAGGTTTCCGCTGCAGGAGGCCTTGTTGGCCATTTCCCGCGCCCGCGCCAAACTTGGCAGCAGCATCGAGGCGAGAATCGCGATGATCGCGATTACCACCAGCAGTTCAATCAACGTAAAACTTTTTGAATTTGACATTTTTTCCTCGAATAGCTAAGAGGCCGGATTGTGAAGTATGGATCAATCGCCTTCTTTAAATACTTCGCCGTAGAGATAGCCGGCGCCGTCGGAAATCGCCGCTATTTTGGACTGTTTCCACAGTCCGGCGCGATCATTGGTGTCGCCGACATGACCGTCAACAAAAGCAATATTGCCGATGCCGTTATGACGGGCGGCAATGGCAAAACTGGGAACATTGTCGCCGGTATCGCGGCGGGAGAACAACGGACATTCGGTGCCGCACGGGCGGTTTGGTGAGTCGAGATAGCCGTTTTCGGTGTAGGCGCTGTCGGCCAGCAGGGCGAAGGTGGTGGCGCTGGGAACCGCGTCCATCTTTGTCATTTGCAGAATGTTGACGGCTCCACCGTCACGTTTCAGTTCCACTTCGCAGTTGTAGTCTTCATAGTCGGATCTCGGGCTTCCATAGGCGTTGCCGTAGCTGGCGCCGCCGAACCATGACATGTCTCCGTAGATGCTGGATGGGCAGTGGGTGACTTTACGGTTCTGCGGATACACAGAGTCTCCGACATAATACGGCGCGCCGAGGTTGTCGCTATAATCCATGGAAAAACCGAGGTTGGCGTGCATTTCGGGGCAGAAGCGCCAGAAAGTCTGATAGTTGGTATCGTAGGTGGTTATCCACTGGTTGTTGTTCGCTCCGTAAAGTTGAATCGCCTGCATGCACTGGCGGAGGTTGCCGCCGCAGGCCGACCGGTTGGCCATTTCCCGCGCCCGCGCCAAACTCGGGAGCAGCATCGACGCCAGAATGGCGATAATCGCGATTACAACCAGCAACTCAATCAACGTAAACTTTTTGCTCATCATGCTTCCTTTCTAATTATATTGTGCAAAACTCAATATTATTAATACATCAAAACGCCCCGTTTTTCAACCTGTAACGACAAAAAAATGCAATTATTGTCCACTCCGGGATAATAAAAACATCGGTTGCGTCAAAAAATATATGTTTGCTCCGGTATGGAGCCGCGACATGAAAAACAAAAACAGCGCCGGACAAAACTGTCCGGCGCTGTGAATGCGCTATCCGAAAATCGGATTACTACTTGTCAAAGGCGTGTCCGGCAGAGCCGAGGACTTCCTTGTTCTTGCGCATATAAAGTTCCTTCAGCGCGGCGCGGGCCGGGCCGAGGTACTTGCGGGGATCGAATTCCTCGGGCTTGTCATTGAAGACCTTGCGGATGGCCGCGGTCATGGCCAGACGGCCGTCGGAGTCGATGTTGATTTTGCAGACGGCGCTCTTGGCGGCTTCGCGGAGCTGATCTTCGCCAATGCCGATCGCGTCCTTGAGTTTTCCGCCGTTGGCGTTGATGATGGCCACGAGGTCCTGCGGAACCGAGCTGGAACCGTGCAGAACGATCGGGAATCCGGGAATGCGCTTTTCGATCTCGCGGAGAATGTCGAGGCGGATTTTCGGATTGTCGCCCGGCTTGAACTTGTAGGCGCCATGGCTGGTGCCGATGGCGATGGCGAGGGAGTCGACGCCGGTGCGCTTCACGAACTCCTCGACCTCTTCCGGACGGGTGTAGGTGTGCTTTTCAGCCTTGACGTCGTCTTCAACGCCGGCGAGAACGCCGAGTTCGCCTTCGACGGTGACGTCAAACTTATGGGCATATTCCACAACCTTGCGGGTTTCGGCAATATTTTCGTCGAACGACTTGCTGGAGCCGTCGATCATGACCGAGCTGAAGCCGGCGTCGATGCAGCTTTTGCAGGTTTCAAAGTCCGGGCCGTGGTCGAGGTGGAGCACGATCGGGATGCACTTGCCGTGACCGATTTCCTTGGCGTATTCGACGGCGCCTTCGGCCATATAGCGCAGCAGGGTCTGGTTGGCGTATTCGCGGGCGCCCTTGGAGACCTGAAGGATCACCGGGGAGTCGGTTTCAACGCAGGCCTGAATGATCGCCTGCAGCTGTTCCATGTTGTTGAAGTTGTACGCGGGGATCGCGTATCCGCCCTTGACCGCCTTCGCGAAAAGTTCGCGGGTGTTGACCAAGCCGAGACTCTTGTAGCTTACTGCCATAGATAACTCCTGACTTTTAAGTGTTAAAGTGGATATCAACGCTTCTATAATTTACATCAATGCCGCCGTTTTGCAAATAAAAAAGACGCAAAAAAACGCGGAGCGTCGGAACGGTGGCTTCGTCGGCTCCGCGTGATTGGCGGTCAGGCGCTAATTGATGTTCAATCCGAGCAGTCCGCCGGAGGTCAGGCTTACGCCGTAGGTTCGGCCGCCGCTGCTCCAGGTCTCGTTCAGGTCGTAGTCCAGACTGGCGAGTGTTGCGCCGGTCGGATCGAGCAGGGTTATGGTCAGATTGCTTACGGTCGAGGTTCCGAGTTCCATAAGTTCCATGCGCTGAATGCCGGTGAAGTCGCCGGTGTCGAGAATGACGGTCAGCTGGTTGCCGCCGGCCGAGTCGAGGACCAAGCCGCCGGAGGCGCCGCGCCGGAGCAGTGCCGTAC
>JAEWSS010000173.1 GCA_023459755.1 Verrucomicrobiota bacterium
ATCATACACATACGGCTAAATCAGTCGGAGCTGATGAGACCGGAACCGCCGATAACGCAGTTGCGGAACACGAGGCGGATACCAACGCGCACAAAACCTTGCTGGACAGCAAAGCGGATGCGAATCACACTCATACGGCAGAATCGGTGGGCGCAGATGCCGTCGGAACTGCCGGGGATGCGGTATCCGCACATGAAACGGCCGCAAATGCACATCCCGACATCCGGCAACTGATTTCAGAGGCAAGCGGTGAAACGGTCATAAAGTCGATTCCAGTTTCACGCGCCGACAGCAGTACGGACGGTGTTTACTTCTTCAGCTGGAACACTCTTGGCGTGGATGCAATGACGATTCTTCAATTGCTCAATTCCGGCACGGTTCTGTCCAGCGCACAGGTGACCTGGAGCAATACCGGACTCTCGGTTGGCGGCATTGCCAATGCCAGCGGATACCGTCTCGTTTACCTCATTCCGACACGGGTGGATGTCGAAGACGATCCCGAACCGGTGGTGATTGACGTGACCAGCGTCGAAATCACTGGCGATGCCGAAATCACCGATTCCGGCACGCTCGTCGCGCTGGTGCTTCCAGCCGATGCAACCGATTCTTCGGTTACGTGGGCAAGCGACAATGCGGCAGTGGCAACTGTGTCCGGCGGGAATGTCACGGTTCATTCGGACGGCTCTGCAACCGTGACCGCCGCCAGTGTCAGCAATCCGGAAATCTCCGATTCCAAGATTCTGACTTGTGTTCTTACGCCAGCGCCTATTGAAGTTGACGATTCCGCCGTGTCCATAGAGAGCCTGAATACCGGCTGGCAGTTCGCCAAACCGAATTCGGCGATGGCAGATTGCACACTGCCTCATTCGGTGAATGCGGATGATTCCGCGACCGCGAACTATTATCGCGGCACAGTCAACTACAAATGCACGGTCTCCATGAGTTCCGGCAAGCGGTATTATCTGATTCTGGACAGTGCGAACCAGCGCGGCACGGTCAGTTTGAACGGCACGCAAGCGGGAACGGCGGTCAACGCCTATCAGCCCGCCGTCATTGATTTGACGGATGCCGGAGCGGTCAACGGTTCGAACGAAATTCAAGTTGCGCTGACCAATGCTTCGGACAGCTCGACGATTCCCTATGCCGCTGACTTCGATTTTTACAACGGTCTTGACAGCGGTGTCCGGCTGATGGAAACCGGACGGCTCTGTTTCGATCCTGTCCTTTACGGGACGCGGCGATGCAAAATCACCGCTGATGCAAGCACCGGCACGGTCACGGCGAAAGCGAAGGTGCTGAACCATCATTCGGAAGCGGAAAGTTGCGAAATTGAAGCAAAGCTCTATTTCGGAGACGAAGCGACCGCCGTCACGACTGCCTCGGAATCCAGGAGCATCCCGGCCAATGGAAATGCGGAAATCACGCTCACACTGGACGCCATCGCTGATTTTCATCTCTGGAACGGACGCGGCAACGCCAATCTCTACCGGATTGAGCTGAAAATCAAGGAAAACGGCGAAGTCAAGGACAGCATTACCGGGAAAACCGGATTCCGCACTTTTTCCGTTGAAAAGCACACGACCGCCAACGACGGGGCTGGTTTTCTGCTGAACGGAACGGCGTATCCGCTTTACGGCACAAACTATCACACGGACAAGGCCGGATGCGCCTCTGCATTGAACTCAGAGGATTACGTCAACGATCTTGCGCTGATGGACGCGCTCAAGCCGACGATGCTCAAATTCGCGCATTACACCTGCGCTCATTCGCTGCTGGATTACTGCGACGAACACGGAATCGTCGCCATGTTGGAAATCCCGTGGAGCCGTAATTTCCCGTCCTCGTCCAGCGCCATCGCAGCCGATTACCGAGCGAATATCACGTCCGCCATGCTTAATATGGTAAAGGAATACGGCAACCACCCGTCGGTTGTTTTCTGGTGTTTCGACAACGAACTGGGTTACTCCCCGACGCTTGGTTATGATGCAAATGAACTGCATACGTTTATGGCCGATCTCTATACGCAGGTCAAAATTCTTGATCCGGAGCGTCTCGTCGGAGCGGGATTCTACGTCAACACCTCCGGCGAACGCGGCTGGACGGATGTCTGCGATCTCATGCTCTCCACCCATTACATGGGCTGGTACGGCGGAAACGTCGGCAATTCTCTTTCCGATGCCAATACTGACAATGCGGAAATGGCGATGCCGAAAGCAATCAACGAATACGGCTACGGCGCAAATCCGAATCAGCATGTGCCATGGAGCAGCGCGGCGAATTCCAAGCCGTCTTCCCCGAACAGTTATGATTCTCCGCAGTACGAGGAGTATCAGGCGTGGGCGCTGGAACAGTATCTGAATCAGTTCAAAAACATCCAGTGGCCGGTGTTCAATCTGCAATGGGCAATGTTTGACTTCGCGGTGGCATCACGTGCGGAGGGTGGAACGACCGCGCTCAACACCAAGGGGCTTGTATCGCGTGACCGCACGGTTCTCAAGGATTCCTATTACCTTTATAAGGCATACTGGAATACCGAGCCGATGGTTCATATCTGCCAGAAGCGCTGGACGGATCGCGGAGACGCGACCGTCGCGCAATTCCACGTTTACGCCAACGGCGAAAAAGTGGAGCTTTATCACAACGGCGTACTGGCGCAGACTCTCACTGCTCCGAACGGAACGCTCAACGTCTGCTGGGATTTTAACGCGGTGGATTTTGCCGACGGCGAAAACGTCTTTGAGGCGCGTTCCTATGCGGACGCGGACGATCCGACCTCGTCGGTTTCCGATTCATGGACATACACCAAGGCCGCCTCCGATGTTCCGGTGGTGACGCTTTCCGGCGATGACGCGATTGTGAATTCCGGCAAACTGTATGCCAGCGTTGCTCCGGCTGAAACATCACAGGAAGTGGCGTGGAGTTCGTCCGACAGCAACGCCGCGACGGTTGACGCGTCCGGCAATATCACGGTACAGTCCGATGGCGATGTGACGTTCACGGCAACCAGCGCCGCCAATAGTTCCGCTATTGCAACAAAGGTTGTGAAGTGCCGGAAACTCACCGACTCCGACGATGCGTTCAAGGCTTTGCTTGCCGGCAAGACTACCGGACGCGGCATTGGCAGTCTGGGTGAAAAACAGGGTGTGACAGTGACCGTCAACGAAGATGGCTCGGTTACACTGAACGGCACGGCGGCCGCCACCGGAAGTCAGGCGACAAAATTCACGTTCTGGCACAATGCGTCTCCCTATATCGCAGGTTGTTTCCCATATGCCGGGATTGAGGGTGATCTGCTGGTCTGGTGCGAATATGTTTCCGGTGCGGTCACCAACTGGACACAATCCGGCAACCATTACTGGCGCATCGGTTTTGTGGATGATTTTGGAAACGACATGCAGGAAAGCTACCTTGCTCCGCTCGGTTCGCCGGATGACTGGAATCTTTCCGGACGCACGGTTATGACGCGCTGCATGACAGGAACTGACGGAATTGGCGCAATCCGTTTCGCGTTCAACCTCAAAGAGGGCGCGGTATTCGACAATTTGACCTACCGGATTCGCACGGCGAAAATCCCGTCCGGGACGATTTACAACACCGGACTGATGACGGCTGTTCCGGCGGTAAACAGCGCATACGACACCGGTGACGGAAAAGCCATGGCGGCACGGAATATCGACGGAACGTTCATCGTGCAGTCTTTCTGTCCGAATTCACAGTATAACCTGACGGGCGGTAAAAGCGGTTTCGTCCGGCTCTGGGATTCCTTTGACATCGGGTTGAAACATACCAGGAATAAGAACCGGGTTGTTGTCTGCATCGCGGATTTGCGTAACCACCACAAAACCATGCTCAAAATTGGTTGATCTGTCGGAACTGGTGAAACCCATGACCGGATTGGCAAGCGTGTCTGGAATCTGCCGCAAATCCGCATCGGTAAGGTTATGTTTAGTCGTGGCCTTTTCGATCAACGCGGTGTTGAAGCTTACCGAAAACTGTTGGATTACCGCCAGCACCAGCGCGTCCGGCGTATTTCAGATTTCCACTTCTTTTCCTTTTTGCAAGGTTCCGTTCAAATAGTCGTCGATGGTGGAATTGAGCTTGCCGAACATCAAGGCGAGATTTTCCGCCTCCCGGCGGCGGGTTTCGATATCGAGATCGCGGCGAATAAGAAAACGATTGTTTCCAACTGGTGAGTTGACGGCGTTCTTCCGGCGCACGGCACGGGCGGAGCGGCGGAACATATATTCGATGTCGCGGTTGGAGACGCGCAGGCCGGACATATATGGGAGTTTGCGCAGAAAGGTTTCACCATGTTCAGGAACTCGCACCACCAGTCTATTAAAACGAGTATCCAGCGGCGCTCTCGACATCTGTTATGTTATCGATATAGCTGTGGTATTGCTGATCCAGTATGCCACCTTGGACATTCAACGGCTATCACCTTGGAATCTCCGCCCCACCGCTTGAATTGCAAAGTTTCAGTTTGTTTTTTTTAAAGGGCATTGACAGGGGAACCGTCATCGTTTATATTATGGATGAAGCCGGTTGATATGATCCCTGCGCTCTGGCTGTAGGCGTTATATCGACCGGCTTTTGTTTTATCCAGATAAAACACCCCTACGCCTTTTTTTCTGCCTCAATCGCCGGTTTCAGTTTGTTTTTTTAAAAATCCTTGACAGGCGAACCGTTATCGTCTATATTATGAACGAGGCCGGATGATATGCTCCCCTGTTGATTGCGGGCCTTGTCCGCAATCGCGCTCAGGGCACTATACTTACCGGCTTTTTCTTTGTCTATATAAAATACGCCTACGCCTTTTTCCTCATCCTTCACGGCAGGTAGAACAACCCAATCAATATGCGCGTCAATGCGTCCGCTGGCATTGATCAATCTTAATATAGTTATGGATGTTGTTCCGCCTCCAAATGCGCCGTCAGCGAAAACTTACATTTTTTCTCCGCCCGGCTTGACATTGTCCGCACTGCCTGATATTATATTGTCAATACCGGCAACCAGCGTCTGACGACTAAACATAGGCGGACGCTGCGAAGCATCGGATGGAGTACCAACCTTCGCCGATGCATCCGGTTTATTTTGCGCCCACCAGTTAAGCAACCAGCTTTTCCGTTTTCATTCAGAGACCAAACCGTGTCGAAGTCATACTTGGGGGCAATGTCTTTTGGGCTTCAACGAATTTGGCAACCGCTCCGTCAGTCACGGCGTTGACGGCGTTCTTCCGGCGCGGCGCGGTCAAAACGCCAGTTCATCAAGCGTTCCACCCGCCTTTAAATAGCGACTCAAACATAAATAATCATCGCACGGACATTTCCCTGGACAAATATTCCGCTGTTCACACAACATGCATTCCGCTGACTCCGGTATCTTCGACTGCTCTATCTTACGCCATATAAATGACAACTTATCCTCCCGGACGTTTCCCCACCCTCCATCACGGATAACCGAGCAGCGAACAACATTCCCATCCGGCATGATCGAGAATTGTCTGCCGTCGCCGGCGCACGCAAAACGATGTTCCGGTTTCTTCTGCTCGCGGGCAAGTTTTCTCCAAAGTCGCCAGGCCGAGTAAGGCCCTTCCGCCAGAATGCGATTCGGATAACGCATTAAAACCGCTTCATACTCTGCAAAAAGATGACGCAAGTCCGCCAGATCCGGATAAAGACCAACCGCGCAACCATGAACATTTGACACCAGATTGCTGCCGAAATATGGAAATTTCAGCTCGTCAAAAATGGTCTCGGCGACCTCCATCAGATGACCGATATTATGTTTACCGATCGTGACTTTTACCTGCAGCGGAAAGCCGGCGGCGCGCAATCGCGCAACACCTGCCGTCATTTTCTGAAAACTGCCTTTGCCGCGCGCCATATCATGAATCGGTTCCGGGCCGTCTATCGAAATTTGAACATAGTCGCAACGCTCACGATAAGGCAGAAGCGCATCTATTTTTGCATCATCAAATAGAGTGCCATTGCTGGTAATGCCAAAACGCATCCGGTTGCTAACCGCGGCCGCGACAATTTCAAAGAAATCATTGCGCAGCAACGGTTCGCCGCCGGAAAAAAGCACCCGCATTATTTTTAGCTCGCCGAACTGTCGCAGGACTTGAATCCACTCCCGCGTGGTCAACTCGTTATCGCTGTTCGCATCATGGAGATAACAGTAGCGACACTTCAGATTGCAGCGATGCGTCAGATAAATTTCCGCATTCTCGGGCAGCATGAAACTCACTTTTGGGTGATAACCGGATTGCCTTGGGCATCAAGCACTAACGGAGCTCCAAGTTTGCCGGTCGCCGCGCTCCTGATCGGCGGCGATACGCAGGATGGACTCGGACCGCCACATGGGGAGACACTGGACCCGTACGCTATCGTGACATCATAAGCGGAAATTTCCGCCAACTCCGGTTTTGCATAATTCATTTTCATTTTCAGTTTCTCTTTTTTTTAGGCAAGCATGCCTTTATTATTCCATTCATTTGCTTCATCGACCTGATTGGTACTGCCGGCGGTCAGCACGTTGTCCAACGCCAGAGAGTTAACCATATTACTCAACTCCGCGGCGTTCGACCCGTCGGAAACG
>JAEWSS010000174.1 GCA_023459755.1 Verrucomicrobiota bacterium
GGCACCGGCGGCGGCATCGCCTACAATGTCGAAGAACTGCGCACGATCGCGGCGCGCGGCATTGCGGCCAGTCTGATCGGCCAGGTGCTGATCGAGGAGTGCGTGCTGGGCTGGGAGGAGCTTGAACTTGAGGTGGTGCGCGACGCCAACGGCAAAAAAATCACCGTCTGCTTTATCGAGAACGTCGATCCGATGGGCGTTCACACCGGCGACAGTTTCTGCGTGGCGCCGATGATGACCGTTCCGGAGGCGCTCCAGCAGCGGCTTCAGGACGTCGCCTACCGGATTGTGGACGCGATCGGCGTGGTCGGCGGCACCAACGTGCAGTTCGCCCACAACCGCGAAGACGACCGGTTGGTGGTGATTGAAATCAATCCGCGCACCAGCCGCTCATCGGCGCTGGCGAGCAAGGCGACCGGCTTCCCGATCGCACTGGTCTCCACCCGTCTGGCCGCCGGCCTGACGCTGGACGAGATTCCCTACTGGCGCGACGGATCGCTGGATAAATACACCCCGTGCGGCGACTACGTTGTGGTGAAATTCGCCCGCTGGGCGTTTGAAAAATTCTCGAAGGCCAAGGATCATCTCGGCACCCAGATGCGGGCGGTCGGCGAGGTTATGAGCATCGGCGCCAACTTCAAAGAGGCGCTGCAGAAGGCGATCCGTTCGCTGGAGACCGGACGCTACGGACTCGGACTTGACCCGAAAATCGAAAAGTTCTCGCTGGACGAACTGCGGGTTCTGCTGGCGGAGCCGACCAGCAAGCGCTATTTCCACATGTACGAAGCCTTCAAGAAGGGCATCACGGTGGACGAAATCGTCAAACTGACCGCGATTACCCGCTACTTTGTTGAAGAAATCGCCGAACTTGCCGCGTTTGAAGTCGGTCTGGGCAAGTACACCTGGAGCAGTCTGCCGGACGAAATGCTGATCGCCGCCAAAAAGATGGGCTTTGCCGACCGCTATCTGGCCCGGCTGCTCAACACCGACGAGACCAATGTGCGAACCCGCCGCCTCGCCCTCGGCGTCAAGGCGACCTACCGCAAGGTTCCGGTCTCCGGCGTGGCCACCGACGAAGGCTACTACTATTCCACTTACAGCGGCCGCCCGAATCAGGCGCCGGCCTCCAAGCACGGCAAACGCCGCAAGATCATGATCCTCGGCGGCGGCCCGAACCGGATCGGCCAGGGCATCGAATTCGACTACACCTGCGTCCACGCCGCGTTCACCCTGCGCGACGAAAACTGCGAGTCGGTAATGGTCAACTGCAACCCGGAAACCGTTTCCACCGACTACGACACCAGCGACAAACTCTATTTTGAGCCGCTCACCGTCGAGGACGTTCTGGCGATCTACGAGCAGGAACAGCCCGACGGCGTGATCGTGCAGTTCGGCGGTCAGACGCCGCTCAATATCGCCCAGCAGCTCAAGGACAGCGGAGTGAAGATCATCGGCACCCAGCCGGAGGGCATCCGCCTGGCCGAAGACCGCGAATATTTCCGCGACCGCATGATCGCGCTGAACATCCCGCAGCCGGAGTCCGGGTGCGCCCGTTCGCTCGACGAAGCGGTGGCGCTCGGCCGCAGGATCGGTTATCCGGTGATGGTGCGTCCGTCGTTTGTGCTCGGCGGCCGCGGCATGGAAGTGATTTATGACGAGCCGACGCTCATCAAATACGCGGTGGAGGCCATCCAGGTCTCGCCGGAATACCCGATGCTGGTGGACCGTTTCCTCGACAACGCGATTGAGTGCGAAGTCGATGCGGTGTCCGACGGAACCACCACTTTCGTGGCCTCGGTCATGGAGCATATCGAGCTGGCCGGCATCCATTCCGGCGACTCCGCCTGCACCATTCCGCCGGTCACCATCCAGCCCTACGTCAAAACGATCGAGGACTACGCGTCCGCCATCGCCACCGACCTCAAGGTGGACGGCATCATGAACGTGCAGTTCGCCATCTGCGACCACCGGGTCTACATCATCGAGGCCAATCCGCGCGCTTCGCGGACGGTTCCGATTGTGGCCAAGATCACCGGCGTTCCGCTGGCCCGCATCGCCACCAAGCTGATGCTCGGCGCCAGAGTGTCGGATCCGGACATTCAGCATCTGCTCACCATCACCAACCGCGGCTTCGTGGGGGTGAAGGAGGCGGTGTTCCCGTTCAACATGTTCCCGGAAGTGGACCCGGTGCTCGGTCCGGAAATGCGCGCCACCGGCGAAGTCATGGGCGTGGCCGAAAACTTCGGACTGGCCTACTTCAAGGCCGAAGAGGCCGCCGGATTCCGGCTGCCGACCTCCGGAACCGTGCTCATCACCGTGCGCGAACGCGACCGCAAATACCTGCTGCCGATCGTCAAAGAACTGGCGGCAATGAACTTCAAGATCGTCGCCACCGGCGGAACCAGCAGCTTCCTGAGCGAAAACGGCGTGGAAAACACGATGGTCAAAAAGATTAATGAAGGCCGGCCGAACGTGCTCGACCTCATCAAGAACCGCGACGTTCAGATGATTATCAACACCCCGATCGGACGCGACTCAATGGCGGACGACAGCTTCATCCGTATGATGGCAATCGGCCAGAAAATGCCGTATATGACCACGATCGCGGCCGCGTCGGCCAGCGTGAAGGGCATCCGGGCGGCGCTGGAGCAGGAAGCCGAGCCGAAGTCGCTGCAGGAATATCACGGAATGCCTCGCAAAAAGTAAAGAAACCGGAGCCAGTTCATGACAGCGCTGCAAATCACATTGCTGGCGGTGGTGGCGATCTTCGTTTTCGCCATCATTTTCAGCGTAGTGCTCGGCGTGGCCGCCAAACAACAGGCGGCCGAGCGGCGGGCGGGAGAGGCGCAGCGCCAACTCCGTGAACTGGTGCGGTTTTTCACCGACTTCGCCAAGTGCTTCCGGGATTATGACGATCCGTCGTCCACCATGAACTCCATGGCGCATTACATTGCGGACCTGGTGCGGGCGAAGTCGGTTTGCATTTACGAGACGCACTACAATTTCCTGACCGCCGCCGGCGTTTACGGCGATTATCCGCTGCGGAAAAAACTCGACGACGTGCCGAGCGGAAACGTTGACGCGCTGCTTGCCGCGCTTAAACGCGACAAGATTCGGCTTGGCGAAGAATTTGTCGGCGAAGTCGCCGCCGCCCGGGAGCGCGAGGTGGTCATCTCCGCCATAGCCGATGACCGGTTCCGCGTTTATCCCGACTACGGCTCGATCGGCAGTGTGATCGCGGTACCGATGATTTCCGATCAGCGGCTTTACGGCGTGATCGTGGCCTGCGGCAATATCACGGAAAATCCGCTGTTGTTTGAACCGTTCAGCCGCGAACAGCAGGAAAGTCTCTCCTTCATCGCCCCGCAGGTGGTGATGGTTCAGACGCTGCTCGGAGTTTATGCCGACCGAAGCCGCCAGCAGCGGTTGAATCAGGAGCTTGAATTTGCCCGTCAACTTCAAGCCAGCATGCTGCCGCAGTCGCTGCCGAAGATGGAGCAGTTCGAAGTTCAAGCCTACACCGGCAGCGCCAAGGAGGTCAACGGCGACTTCTACGACTTTGTCGAAATCGACGATGAACGTATGCTGATCGTGATCGGCGACGCCTGCGGCAAAGGCGTTCCGGCCTGCATGCTGACCGGGATGATCCGCAGTTTCATCCGGTGCGCGGCCGACCACTTCACCACGCTGGAGGATTTCCTGCGCGAGGTCAACCGCAACGCCTACCGCGATACCGACGAGGAGCGTTATGTCACTTTGGGCTGTTGTCTGGTAAACCGCACCAACGGCATTGTTGAGTTTGCCCGCGCCGGACACACCGATTTGCTGGTTTATGTACTGAACCATCTGCGGACGTTCTATCCGGCCGGATGCGGAATCGGCGTTCTGCCGGACGAGTTCGCCACCTTCGACACCATCTGCTTTGAACTGCGCCGCGGCGCAACCATGATGATGTTCTCCGACGGATTGAGCGAAGCGCTCAGCGAGGACAACGAAGAGTTCGGCGTTGACCGCCTGAAAACCGTATTCTCGGAGTCCTGCAAAGAGCGCGACACGCTGGATGTCACGGTAAACAAGGTGCTGGAGTCGGTTCGCCGCTTTGCGGTCAACCAGGCCGACGACCAGACCATGATCCTGATCCGCCGCCGCTGATCCGCCAACGTCGAATCCGCCGATGCGGGATTCGACGACGACGCGGCACAACCGGGTGCGAAACCTCGGCGGTCGCCCCGCTTCGAGAACTGACAGGGGGTTAGCCTGCCAATCCCCTCGAGGTGCGAAACCTCGGCGGTCGCCCCGCTTCACTGCCGCCGCATAGCATGGCAATACCGCACCGGACAAATTTTCAGCACGGCGTTTTTGATTTGGCCCCGCCTGTAAACGGGGAAATCAGAATGAAGATTATTCGGGGAAAATTTCCGAAAATTTGAATTTCCCGCGCAGTTCATCAAGAACTTCAGCCTCGCGGCGGCGCATTGATTTGGCGGCCTCCTCGGTCAGGTCGTCTTCACCTGCCGAATGGAGCAGGCCGTGCACCAGATACAGCATCAGCTCCCCCGGATACCCCTCCGGACGAACCGCGCCTTCACGAATCGCCACATCGGTGCAAACAATCAGCTCGATCGCGGTGTCGCCGTCGAATATCGGTTCGTCGGAGTCAAAATAAGAGAACGTGATAACATCGGTGGTTCCTTCGTGCCCCACCAGATCGGCGTTGGCCGCCGTCATGGCGCGGTCGCCGACAAAATCGACCGCCAGCCCCCATTCGCGTTCCAGCGGCAGATGGCAGCATTCCGCCGCCAGCCGCATGGCTGCGCTCAAAAGTTTACGATTGGGTCGCGGACGTCTGGTCGTTCTCCAG
>JAEWSS010000175.1 GCA_023459755.1 Verrucomicrobiota bacterium
GATGTTGACCATACGGGTCTGGCGTTCGAGTTCCGGGGTGATTTTGTATCTGTTGGCCTTCATGGTCTGGGCGTTGATCTGGCCGCCCTCCTCAACGTTGTTGACCATCTGCTGTTGGAGGTTGCGACTGGACACCATCACGTTGATGTCATAGATCAACTGGTTGATAATCAGGAATTCCTGATAAGACGCACCCATGTTTTGACGCCGGAGGTTGGCATCCATTTCGTCGCCGTTGGCATCCGGCGTGAAAGTGTTTGGCATGATGCATATTGTGGCGGTCGCCTTGTATATCTTCTTTAGAACATATTTATTGAGTGCAAAAGTGATTGCTCCGAAAAGTATCGCGGTGAACAGAATAAGCCAGCAGTATTTGAGGAAAACCCCTAAAATGTATCGGAAGTCAATGGTTCTTTGCTCGTTCATCGTTTATTCCTGTTTTTATATTGAAAATAAATATTTTTGATTTCCATGCAGTTATAATAGCCTGAAAAATCTTTTTTTCAAGCTGAATATAAAAAATACCCTATTCGATATATTCTCCGGCCAGCCTCATTTGATTGTAAAAATCATTGCCCCAGCCGACAAGTTTTCCATTTTTGAATACCAGCGGCATGCACTCATCCTCGGTCGCCAGTCCGTCGTACCATTTCGTGTCGATATAATAAAACCACAAGTTGGGTGAGCTGTATGCTTCGTCGGCCAACGGTTGCCCCATCACGGAAATTACCTGCTCCTTGCTCATGCCCACCCGGAGATTTCTTGAGTTTTCCAAGTTTGTGGTGCGTTCGCGCCACTGGCAGCCGCCGCATGAGAGCGTGACGGCCGCGACCGCCAGCAGGGGTAAAACAATATTTTTCAGCGTCATGATCGTCTCCGCAATGATTTGATTTTACAAAAATATATCTCCGTCGTGGCCTTTTTCAAGCATGCGGTTTGATTTTTATGCAGAATATGGTATTTTATTTAAACAAAAAGGAGCCTGTGATGGATAAGATTATTTTGCGTGGCTTGGAAGTCATGACCGTGATCGGAACCGCCGCCGCCGAACGGCTGGCGCCGCGCATGCTGATGTTGAATGTTGAACTGGCTGTCGATCTTGAGCCGGCCGGGAAGTCGGACGATCTGCGCGCCACGGTGGACTATGCCGCACTGGCCGCCGCGATCCGCAAACTCGGAATGGAAAATAAGTTTTTTCTGATCGAAAAATTCGCGCATGAAACCGCGCTTCTTTGTCTGGACTTCGCCTCTTCGGCCAAATCCGTGACCGTCCGGGTGGAAAAAGACGGGTGCGTGAACGGGTTGTCCGCGGCCGCGGTTGAAGTCCGCCGGGAAAGATGATCCGGAACTTCAATGAGTGGTAAAAATTTTTATACCGGCGGCTCCATCATTCGGACGCTGCTGACCTCGTCCGTGGCCATGCTGCCCGGAACCGTCGCCATCACCGGATATAACCTGACCGATGCCTATTTCGTGTCCAGACTCGGAACCCTGCCGCTGGCGGCAATGGGCTACACCTTTCCGGTGATTGTACTGGTCAACTGCCTGTATCGCGGAATCGGTGTCGGCATGAGTGCCGGGTGCGCTCATGCACTGGGCGGCAGAAAACATTCCAAAGCGGCGAAGATCGTCTCTTCCGGAATGGTGCTTCTTGCAATTTTTGCCGCAGTTCTTGCAATCGCCGGAATGTCCACGATCGAATGGACGTTCACCAGATATCACGCCGCTCCGGAGGCGATGCCGTTTATCCGCGATTATATGAGTATCTGGTATATCGGCAGTTTTACCATCGCCATGTGCATGGCCGGCAATGACATATTGATAACCGCCGGCGACACCCGCTGGGCCGGTGCGGTGATGTTTGGAGGCATGTTGCTGAATATTCCTCTTAACTGGCTGTTCATAAACAAAATGGGAATGGGAATGCGCGGCGCGGCGATAGCAACGATCATCGCACAATTTTTGGCCGCCTGTGTGGTGTTGGTCCGGCTTGGCTGGCATCACCGGCTGCTGACCGGCTGTATCTGCCGGGTCAAGCGGCTTCTGCATGTTTGGCGGGCGATACTGCGGATTTCACTGCCCAGCATCGCCGGAATGTTGATGTTTCCTCTCGGAATCGGCGTAACGACCTACGTTACCAATCTGTTCGGCGCGGTGGCGGTGGCCGGGGCGAGCGCGGCGATGCGGATTGAGACGGCGGCGTTCATTTTTCCGATGTCGTTCGGCATGACGCTGATGCCGATGGTTGGTCAGAATTTCGGCGCCCGACTTTATGACCGCATTGACGAATGCCGTCGCATTGCCAACCGGATCGTGTTTTACTTCGGGCTGGCAATGGCGGTGCTGCTTCTGTTTATTGCGCCGTGGCTGACCGGCTTTTTTACCGACGATCCGGAGGTCGCCGCCGTGATGACGCTTTATCTGCGGATCGTGCCGTGGGGATTCGGTCTGATCGAAATCCACCGTTACAGCACCTTTTTCTTCACCGGGTGCAACCGGCCGAATGCGGCGGCGGTGCTCAACTTTTTCCGGATTGGCGTACTGCTGGTGCCGCTCTCGCTGCTGGCCGGACAGCTGGGCAGTTTGGCGCTGTTGTTCGGCGCGCGACTGGTTTCCGACACGGTGGCCGGTGCGGTCGGCTGGATTTTTATGACAAGGCTGACCAAAGGTCTGTCAACGCGGAAGTCTTCTGGCAAAGTAGTGAACCGAGTCGCCTGATTCGCCCCAGTTGACCTGTTCTCCGGCGGCGGTGATGCTGGAGATCAGGAGGTCGTTGTCGGCGTCCGGTTTATTGACGTAGAGATTGTAATTTTTGCGGTGTCCGGCATCGGTGATGTTGGGCATGATGACATTGGCGCCGGCCAGCAGACCGGCTTCGCGTCCGCCCGGCGCCAGCGCCTGAAGCGCGGTGGTGCTGGCGATATTGACATCGTGCAGATAGAGCCGGGTGACGGCAATCATTTTCAACCCGGCGGTCAACTGTTTTTCGCGGTACTCCGGAGTGAATTTCACGTTGCGGCCGAGCGGCGTGTCCGGGTGTGGAAGATACGGTCCCATGCCGATCATGTCCAAGTCCGCCGACCTGAAAAATCGGATGTCGTGAACCAGCTGGGTCACGGTCTGACCTGGAAGCCCCACCATGACTCCGGACCCGACCTGATAATCAAGTTCGCGCAGCACTCCAAGACAGCGGCGGCGGCGGCGGTAGCTGTGGTCGGCCGGGTGAAGCTGCTTATAGAATGCTTCGGTTGACGACTCGATCCGGAGCAGGTAGCGTCTGGCTCCGGCCGCTCGCCAGCGGCGGAAAACTTCTCTGGTCTGTTCTCCGAGCGACAGCGTCACCCCCAGTCTGCCGTCTGAAAGTTTCATGATCCGGCGCAGCGCCTCCTCCACAAATTCGGTGCGTGCCTCCGACTCGATTTCGCCGGCCTGAAGCACAACCGACCCGTAGTTGTTCAAGAATGCGGTGCGCGCCATTTCTTCGATTTCATCGAGTGAAAGCTGGAAGCGCTCCACGCTTTTGTTGCCGCGGCGGATGCCGCAGTAGTAGCAGTTTTTGGCGCAGACGTTGCCCATTTCGATCAGTCCGCGCAGACTGACCAGATTGCCGGTGTGCCGCAGTTTGACTTCATAGGCGGCGGCGTAAAGCTCCGCCAGCGCCGCCTTGTCGTCGATCGACAACAGGAACGCGAGTTCGGACGGCCGCAGCGCGTAAGGCTCCGCCATCCCTTTCCGTAATATTTGGTCGAACTGCATCATGATGGCATTAATGTACACCTGTCGGCTTGAAAATCCAGCGCGGCGGTGTAATTTAAATATACCATGAAAATAAATAAAAATATTGAGAATGCCTACAAGGTGCTGGACGGCGGCGCCCTGACAATGCCGGAGGCCCTGGCGCTTACCGGAATTGAGGGCGGCGACGTGCTCGATTTAGTGTCGCTGGCCAATAAGGTTCGGGTCAAGTTCGCTCCGAAGTTCATTGCGTGCAGCATCATCAACGCCAAGAGCGGCGTGTGCAATCAGAACTGCCGTTTCTGCGCCCAGGGCGGCGCCCATCATACCGGAATCGACGCCTACGGGCTGTTGTCCGCCGGTGACGTGCTGACGGCGGCGCGCGAAGTGTACGCACACGGCGTTCGCAGTTACGGTATCGTCACCAGCGGGTTCGGTTATTTGACCCCGACGCCGGAATTTCTGAATATTCTGTCGATTATGGACGCGCTCCACGCCGAAATGCCGGACTTGAAACTCTGCATTTCGATCGGCATTCTTTCGGAAGAGACCGCGAAAATGCTTTGCGACCACCACATGTGGCGCTATAATATGAATTTGCAGACCAACCCGGAACGTTATTCCGAGCTTATTACGCCGACGCATTCGATCGAGGACAAAATACAGACCGTCAAATATCTCCAGAAATACGGCGCCACAATCTGCTGCGGCGGGATTCTTGGTCTGGGCGAAAGCTGGGAGGACCGGGTGAAAATGGCCTTTGCGGTGCGCGATTTGAATGTGGACGGAATCCCCTTGAATGTGCTGCTGCCGATCAAGGGTACGCCGCTGGAAAATCTGCCGGTGATGCGTCCGGTTGATGTGGCGAAGTCGTTTGCGATATTCCGGCTGGTCAATCCGTCGAAGCAGATCAAGTTTGCCGCCGGCCGCGAGACCACGATGAAGGATTTTCAGGGGCTGTTGATGCTCTCGGGAATGAACAGCATCATTACCGGAGGGTATCTTACAACCCGCGGGCGTTCGGTGGAAGAGGACGTCGTGTTCATCGAGCGTTTGGGCGACTTTGCCTGAGAATAAATATCCGCCCGCAAGTCGGGACGGGGAACCGGATGGAAAGACCGGGTATGGACTATTCTGAAAAAAGTTCAATTCAACAAATCCGGGAAAAATTCGACCGCAGCGTGGAAAAGTACAGCGATCTCGACGCGGCGCAGAAGACGCTCCCAGACGCCGCGTTGGCTATGGAACTTATCACCGAGGCGGCGCACCGGATGACGCCGGAGGCCGTCAATGTGCTTGACGTTGGTTGCGGCGCCGGAAATAACACGTTGATGTTCATTCGGATGCATCAAGGCAGGCTGAATTGCGACCTGTTGGACTTGAGCAAAAATATGCTTGAAAGGGCGCAGCAGCGGGTTGCCGCCGCGTCTCCGGGCGGGACGATTCGCACAATGCAGGGCGATTTTCGCGTCGCACCGTTGGATAGCGATCATTATGATGTGGTTTTTGCCGCCGCCGTGCTTCATCATCTGCGCGATGATGCGGACTGGCGCAGTGCGTTCAGGAAACTTTATTCAATAATCGCGCCGGGCGGCGGCTTGTGGATAACCGACCTGATCTGTCATGACAGTCCCGAAGTGGAGGCGATGATGCGCCGCCGTTACGCGGATTATCTGGTCGCCGCCGGAGGAGCCGGGTTGCGCGATTGGACGTTTGAGACCCAGCGGGTTGAAGATACGCCGCGTTCACTGAACTGGCAGCTGGAACTGCTCCGTGAGGTCGGGTTCGGGCAGATTGAAATACTGCATAAGACTTCATGTTTCGCCGCGTTCGGCGGAATCAAACCGCGCTGACCGCCGGCCGTCACGGTGGCGGCACGATCAACTTCCGCCGGATCGTTGCCGGGATGCGCGGCCGGGATGCACGGCCGGTGCGCCGCAATGAATCAAGTGCCGGTAAAAAAAGCCTCAAGAGTTTTCAACAAACGCTTGAGGCTTTTTTATATCGGGAATGGCGGCGTCAGGCGAGCTGATTTACCGTATAGCCGTAGACATTGCGGTCGGCATTGGCGGCGATGGCCACTGAAACCCGGTAATCGGTGGAGCCGTGCAGGTCGATTCCGGAAAGGTTCCAGCTGCCGGGATCGCTTTCTTCAATCAGCGTTCCGGCATCCCATGCCATGCCGTTGTGACGG
>JAEWSS010000176.1 GCA_023459755.1 Verrucomicrobiota bacterium
TGACGAGCATATCCGGGTTATCGAGGAGACGGTGAAGCAGGCCGCCGGCCGCTGCACCATTATTGCCGGGACCGGAGCAAACTCCACCCGCGAGGCGGTGGAAATGACGTTGAAGGCCAAAGCCGCCGGCGCCGACGCCACGCTGCAGGTGGTTCCTTATTACAACAAGCCGACCCAGGAGGGGATGTACCGCCATTTTATGACTGTGGCGGAGCAGACCGGTATGCCGGTGGTGCTTTATAATGTTCCCGGACGCTCCGGCGTGGGGCTGAACGTGGAGACGATTGCCCGTCTGCGCAAGGCGTCGCCGCTGATGGCGGCGGTCAAAGAGGCGGCCGGAAGCGCCGAGCGGGTTTCCGCAATCCTCGATTTGTGCGACATCGCCGTTCTGAGCGGCGACGACGCGCTGACGCTGCCGATGATCTCGGTGGGGGCCATGGGCGTGATCAGTGTAACCAGCAATCTGCTGCCGGAAAAGATGGTCGAACTGGTGAAGCTGTTCTTTGCCGGGAAAGTCGATGAGGCGCAGAAGCTGAACCGCTGGCTGTATCCGTTTTTCCGCGACCAGTTTATTGAGTCCAACCCGATTCCGATCAAAGCCGCGATGGCAATGTGCGGCGTGATCGCCGAGGAGTACCGGTTGCCGCTGTGCGAGCTTTCAGCCGCCAACCGCGACAAACTGGCCGCCACGTTGAAGCGGATGAACCTGATCTGACCAGCGGACTAAAATGCGCGTTTTGTTGATGTTGGTGCTGGTGCTGGCCTCATGGCTGGCAGTCGGCGCGGAAGCAGAGAGAGTTGTGCTTGATTGCGCTCCGTTTGAGCTTGAACTATCTCCCGGTGCCGGGAATCCCGGCAACAAATTCGGGAGTGCGGTGTTCAGTCTTCCGGAGCTGACGGACTTTCGTGATTCCGCGATTGAATTCGACATCGGAGACGTGCCGAGACACTGGAATTATCTGCGTATAAGGTTCTATAACGCAGGAAGCGACACGCCGTGCCTGGGGTTCGTCAGCTGGGAGGTCAACTCCGGTCATGTCCGGCTGCTGCCGTACCGCGCCGCGCAGTGGCCGTGGTACTGGCAGACCGTCGGGCTGCATGAAGAGACGCCCGACCGGATCGACCGTATGGAGGTCACCGTCGGCTCGTCCGGCCGGCTGGCGCCGATTGCCTCCCGGATATCCAATATAAAACTTACTCCGGAAAAATTCGTTCCGGTGGCGGTATTGGAGAAATCCGATGTTCCGGCTCCGGTCGAACACCCGGCATGCGACATTGCCGCCGCCGACATCGAGCGCGGCCGGGTCAACGTCGCCAATTTCGACTGGGCGGCCAAGCGGCTTGAGTTTTTCCGCGAGCAGTCCGATGAAATTATGAAGCGTCCCGTGGCGGAGATAATTCCCGACGGCGACGTGATTGACTGCGTGTACTGCCCCAAGTGCGGCGGCGGCGACGACGCGTTTATTCTCACTCCGGATGACGAACACCTGCAATGCCGTTACTGCGGCGTGGTTTTCCCGTCCGCCGACTTGCGCGAGGAGTCAACTTTCGAGGCGGCGCCCGGGGTGTTTTATCCGTGTCATGTCGGCCGGCGCGAGATGTTTATCGGCGACGACAGCGTTGGAAACCGCTATTTTCTGACGCTGCTGTTGAATAACCGCAAGTTTCAGCGGTCGTTCAAACTGCACTACGCCGCCTACGTTTATGCGCTTACCGGCAGCGTGGAATACGCCGCGAAAGTGCGCGAAGTCCTGCTGGCCGCCGCCGACCGTTACCAGAAAAATCTGCTGAAATTCCGCACTTCATTTTATCAGACTCCGCGATTCAACTACATGGCCGGCCGGCTCGGCGGCTGGAAGTTCGGAGACAGCGTGCGGATCGCCAACTTCGCCACCGCCTATGATCTTACCGTCGATTCCGGACTCTATTCGGACGCCGACCGGGTGAAGATCGAAAACGATCTTTTCCGTGAATTTGTCAATGTCATTACCGCTCACCGCCCTAATGCCGACGTCACCAGCAACGCGGTTCCGGCTCACCTTACCGGCGTGGCAATGTGCGCCGCGCTGCTGGACGGCGATCAGTTGATTGCGGACTATGTGGTGAACGGCGAAAGCGGTTTTGCCGACTTTGTCCGCAATAATTACCGGCGTGACGGATCGTGGACGGAAAATTCAGCTTCGTATGCCGAAATGAGCACCACTCCTTTCGTAAAGCTGGTAGAACTGCTGGGGCGGAGCGGCATCGACCGTGAACTTTACCGCGGCATTTTTGCGGCTCCCGGCCGTCAGGTGATGCCGGACGGTTTTTTGCCGCCGGTCAACGACTCCAATTATCGCGAGATTTTCCGGCCTGACTACGCGGAACTGGCTTATCGTCATTTTCCGACGCCGCGCAATCTGGCGCTGCTGCTGCGGTCGATTGATTCCGGCTCCGGAACCGACTATTCGCTGTTCCGGCGTGACGCGGTTCTGCCGGAACCTGATCCGGCGGAGTATGAATTTTTTGACAAATCCACGGTGATCGCCGGCCTGAATTGGACGATTCTGCGGCCGGAACGGTCGCCGCGCTCAACCGCGGTGCTGTTCGACTGGGGATTTTATCCCAATGGTCACAGCCATTTCAGCGTGTTGAACTATCTGTATTACGATCGCGGCCGCGAACAACTGTTCGACTACGGTTATCTGGGCTGGGCGCATCCGCTGCGCGAATGGCAGGTATCGCCTTTGGCGCACAACACGGTCTCGATCGACGGACAGGTTCCCGGCGTCTCGCGGCAGGGAAAACTTGAATTCATGGGCGGCAATCGCGACGTGCAGGTGGCTTCGGCGGAGGGCGCAAACGCATACTCCGGCTGTTCCATGCTGCGCCGGACACTGTTTCTGATTACCGGAAAAGACGGCGAAAATATGCTGGTGGAGCTGACCCGGGTGCGCGGCGGCTCTGAACATCTTTACACCATACATCCATCCGACCGCGGACTGAAGTCCGGCGCGGAGGGAACCCCGTTTGAGTGGGGAAATCCGGCTGCGACCGGCGCAAAGTATATGAAGACGCTGAAAGTTGAGGCGGATTCCGGTATCGATGACGGCGCGGTATTTGTGCCGCGGGCGGCCGGACAGACCGTCTATTGGTGCGAAGTCCCGGCTTTGCGCGACCGCCGGCGCCCGAACGGGCGCGAGGTTGGCGGCATGTACGCGGTAAAAATTTCCGGCGGCGCCAGCGACTTTGTGATGGGATACAACTGTCGTCCGGAGCGGCTTGAAGTGACAGGCGACGGCGCGGCGGTGAGATTCGGCGACTATATTTGCGCGGTCAAGTATTCCGGTGACCGGATTGCGGTCGGCGGGGCGGAGTTTGACGCGGCGTTCACGGTGACGCGAAACGGAGAAACCGTTTTCCGTTCGGCTCCCGACACGGTGGGAACCGTCGTCGATACGTTTCCTGAAAAAGATGGCAAAATTTTAGTTGACTTTGATAAAAACGGTGATATTTTTAATTCAGCGTATATGTTCTTTGACCGTCGTGACGGTGCGTGCCGTGTTCTGGGGAGAGAGGACGGCATGATTGAGCTTGATCCGGATGAAGGCAAATTTATGAGGAATGGTGACACATTCCGTGCCTTCAACGTGTCAGAATGACACGGTGGCGGACGGCTTTTCGCACGTTGCAGCGGTGGCATGAAAAATGCTGACATGGTTGTAAAAAAGCAAAATCACAACGCGGAGGAGGCGGGTTATGCAGGAAAACAACATCCAGGAAAATCAGTTGAAGATCAAGGAGAAATCGGCATTCATTCCGGCACTTAAAACCGAGATGTCGAGGGTGATCGCCGGTCAGGATGAATTGATCGACCGGTTGATAATGGCGCTGATCGCCGGCGGGCATGTACTGCTTGAGGGCGTTCCGGGACTGGCGAAAACGCTGGCGGTAAAGACTCTGGCCGACTGTGTGTCGGGCAGTTTTTCCCGGCTTCAGTTCACGCCCGACCTGCTGCCCGGCGACCTGATCGGCACCCGGATTTACAACGCCGAAACACATGAATTTTCCACCCGGTTGGGGCCGGTCTTCGCCAATATTGTGCTGGCCGACGAAATCAACCGCGCTCCGGCCAAGGTGCAGAGCGCGCTTCTGGAATGCATGCAGGAACATCAGATCACCATTGCCGGAGAGACGCATAAACTGCCGGAACCGTTTATGGTGATGGCCACCCAGAACCCGATTGAACAGGAGGGGACGTATCCGCTGCCGGAGGCGCAGGTGGATCGTTTCATGATGAAACTGAAAGTCGGGTATCCGTCGCGTTCGGATGAGCGGCTGGTTCTGGAGCGCATGGCGCATCCGGCGCCGAAGGTGGCGGCCGGAAAGGTGGTGACGCTGGAAGAGATAACCGCGGCGCGCGAAGCGATGGATCTGGTCTATGTCGATGAAAAAATAACCGATTACATTCTTGATATTGTGAACGCCACGCGGCCGGGTTGCCGGGGGGCGTTGTCCGACCGGCAGTCGGAGGCAAAACTTAACGACCTTCAAAGTTTGATCGAATACGGCGCGTCGCCGCGGTCCGGCATTGCGTTGAGTTTGGCCGCCAAAACGCTGGCCTTTATGAACGGTCGGGCCTATGTGGTGCCGCAGGACGTGAAAAGCGTGGCGGTGGACGTGCTGCGCCATCGGCTTACGTTGAGCTACGAGGCCGAGGCCGAGGACGTGACTTCCGACGAGATTGTCAATCGTCTGCTCAATGAACTGCGTACGCCGTAGCGCGTGCGGCGGAGGTGCATTATGAATCCTGCTGAATTGCTGAAAAAAGTTCGGCAACTGGAGATAAGCACCAACCGCGAGGTGGACGAGGCTATCGGCGGCGCGTATAAAAGCGTTTTTCAGGGGCGCGGCATCGAGTTTGACGAGGTGCGCGAATACACTGAAAGCGATGACAGCCGTGATATAGACTGGAACGTCACCGCGCGGATGAATTCTCCTTTTGTCAAAAAATACATGGAGGAGCGCGAGCTCAATGTGATGCTGCTGGTGGACGTTTCCGCATCCGGAGACTTCGGTACCACCGGCGTCACCAAGCGCGGCCGCGCGATCGAGGCGGCCGCGATGCTGGCGTTGAGCGCGATCCGCAACAATGACAAAGTCGGGTTGCTGATGTTCAGCGACCGGGTGGAAAAGTTTCTGGCGCCGCGTTCGAGTCGGCGTCACGGTCTGCGTGTGATCCGCGAGCTGGTGGCGCACGAGCCGAGCCGCCGCGGAACCGATATAGATCTGGCGCTGCGCGAATGCCGCAATATTCTGCACCAGCGCAGCGTTGTGTTTCTGTTGAGCGACCTGATCGCACCGTTGGATTTCACCAAGTCGCTGCGGATACTCAACAACCGTCATGACGTGGTGGTGATGCGTTTAAGCGATCCGTCCGAGCTGGAAATGCCGAAAGTTCCCGGGTTTGTGCTGGAAGATGCCGAAACCGGCGAAATGCTGGATTATCCCGGCGGTTCCGCCGCCGGAGAATACGGCGCGGCGGGCAGGGCGCTGCTGGAGCGGCGACGGGCGGACTGCGAACGGTCGGGAGTGGAGGTCGTTGAAATCTCCGCCGCGCGCGACGCGCTCGATCCGATGATCCGGTTCTTCCGCAACCGGCGGAAAAGGAGGCGGCAATGATGAATTTTTCAATGAAGGCGAAACGCTGGACCGTCAGACTGGCGGCGGTGTT
>JAEWSS010000177.1 GCA_023459755.1 Verrucomicrobiota bacterium
GTTCAGCCTTAAATGCCGCCGCTGGGTCGTTTTCCGGCGCGGATGCCGCCGTTCCGGTTATTCCCGAGGCCAGCAGCAATGCCGCCCCGATGAGTTTTGTGACTGAGTTCAGCATTTTTTTTTCTCCTTACATTATTATATATGTATTATTCATGTAAAATTTTTTACTCGGCGGAGACTCCGAACAGATAATACGGCGCCGCGCCGGAATGTATTTCAAATTCGGCGATCGGCTTTTCCGGTTCCGGGTTATTCCAAGTGGAGAACCAGAGGCGGCCGCTCCCGGAGTTCAAAACATTTTCAACGCCGAGATAATAGTTGAAATCCGATTGCGGAACTCCGACTTCCATAGCGTAACGAATTGGTATTTCCGCCGTTGACCCGTCTTGATATTTGACAATTATTGTGGCGACGACCGCATATTTTTCCGGCGCGGCGCCGGCCGAAGTGTGGAGGAAATACAGCTTTTGCGTTTTCATTACGTTCAGTTTTACCGGTCCGGCGACCTCCGGAAAGTCTGGATTGCTGCGCGACTTGACGGCGATTGCCGCCGGTTTGCCGTCGCGTGTCATTATTTGGAATTTTACATCGCCGGCGGTGACAACGCCGGAAAAATCTTCAAATCCGAAAACGGTTCCGGTAAGAAACGGATCGTTTTCGACGGTGATTCCGATGTTGGCGGCTGCGGATAGATCAATCAGTCTGCCCGGCCGGACTGCCGGACGGCGGGCGGCGGCGTAAAGTGTAGAAAATATTTGCGGCGCATCAATGTCCGCCGCCTTTGCGCCGGACTCGTTCCATGAGTAGGCCCCGCTTCTGATATAGGCGGAGAATTGATGGAACCAGTAATAAAACGGGCCGTCCGGCGGAGCGAACCAGTTGTTGGACTTCTGGCTGACATGGCGTGAACTCTGGTCATCCGAAGTGTAAATCCAGCTGGTGGAGAGCATGCCGAGCGCGTTGACTTTTTTTGCTTCGCGGGTGAGGTTTTCTGGATTGTTCGGGGCAAACCAGGAGCATCCGATCACCGGAAAACCATCGGCGGCGATGGCGGTGAGGTCGCCGAACTCCTCGTAGTCGCCGGAGTAGCGCCAGACGGTGAAAACGATGTCGCGCGGGAGTGTTTTTCTAAGCTCGGCGGTTAGGTGCGGCGGGCCGCCGGCGCCGTTTTCCGGACTTTCCTGTGGAGTGGAAAAAATATCCTGCCACATCATCATGGTTATGCCGCGGTCGGCGAAAAAGGCGTGACTCCACAGAACAAAGTCTTCAACAATTTTTTTCGAGCCTTTTTCCACGCTTTCCGGCCGATTGGGGAAGCGGCCGAACAGAAAAGTTTCGTCCGCGCCGATATGGAAATAGCGCGGATGGCCGAAGGTTTCGATAACTTCGTCGAACAGCGACTCCAGCAGCGGATAAAGGCGTGGATTTGACGTGAAAAACGCATAGGGGTAATCCGGGTCTTCGCAGAGATCAAGATTTTTTCCGCCGAAGAAAAGCCACGGCGTGTGGCCGAGTGTCTGGATCAGTGGAACGACTTCGATAAAATTGTCGTTGGCCGTCTTCAGCAGTTCGATCAGGTCGCGTTTGGGCATCGAATTACGGACATGCAGGCCGCTGAGTGCGTCCCATTCCACGAATTCGCATTCCAGAAGCAGGAAATTCATCTTCATCGGCGCCATAATATTTTCGATTACCGGGGCGTAATTCTCGAGCGCGTGGTTGTCCATGTGCGCCAGATGGATGCCGCGAACCGCCATGTCCGGCCAGTCGCGGACCTCGGCGCATTGGAACGTGCCGTCCGGATTCCTCAGCGAGCGCAGGGTTTGGAGGGCGAAAAAAGCGCCGCGCGGCGTGGCCGACGTAATTTTTACGCCGGCGGGTGAAACTTCGAGCAGATAGCTGTCGGGCGGCTGTGGCATCCGGTCGTCCGGACCGACGGCGATGGTCAGCGGTTTTCCGGCCGGGGTGTCCGCGGTGTCGGCGAAAAGTCGGGCGGCGGCGCGGACGAGGCGGTCTTTGTCCGCGTCCGGTAGTTCACCGGAAATTTCTGGAGCCGAAGCATTTATCTCGACCGGTGCCGCTGAATGGCGGACGATCTCATGGGGAACCGGCAGTTGCGGAACGGTGAACTGCGCGGTGGAAAAAAGGTCGGTTATTTCTGCGGCGGTTGTTGTGTCGGATGTCGGAAGCACCGGAGCTGGGTTCAGCTCGGGGTTTAATTTAAAACTGAAGTTCACCACGCTGATTACCGGAATGTCCGGCGTCATGTCGCCTTCGCATCCGATCCAGTAGCAGTTTTTGTTTTCAAACGGCACGCCGCGGCGGTCGGCCACGGTGAACCCCGGGCCGGTCTCCACCTCAAAAGAAAAAGTGCCGAAGTGGTTGACGGCGGAGAATTTTTTTGCGTTGCGCACAAAATATTCTATTTTTGTTCCGCCGGTGTATTTTTGCGGGATCGTACCGGAAATTGTGGCGCCGTCGGCGTCAACGGCGGTGAAGACGGCTCCGGCCAGCAGGTCGGCCGGCAGGGTGAACATGGTGTATTCCATAAACGTCGGAAGGTCGGACGTAAGCGTCATATTCAGTGTGACCACGCCGGAATCACCGGAGAGTTTTACCGAATATTCGTCAAGCCTGAAGTCGGCGGTCTGCGGGGTCGCGATTGCCGCAAGCGTTGATGTGTTGGTGAGTTCCAGCGGCGACTTTTGAGTGTAAAAGCGCATGGTTTTCCATGGCGGTTCGCAGACGATCACTTTGGAGAAAACGGAAACGTCGAACAGCGCGTTGCCGATTCTGAAGCCGTCGGTCGAGGCTTCGGCGGTCAGCGCACCATAATCGGCGGCGGCGAGCCGCGCGGCGGCAGAAAGCACCGCGACGGCGAATATTTTTATCAGAAGTCTGTAAGTCCCGAGCATAAACATCCTGCGCGTGTTGTTTGAACGTTCTCGAACACAATAGCTCTTTTCGGGCGATTTGCCAGTCGAAAACTCAAAAAAAACGTTTTTTTCGTCGCTCTTTCCAATCTTACATGGCGAGGGAAAGAAATCCGTCCGCCGATTTTACCGAAAAGCCGTCAACGGTTTCGCCGTAATTGAATGAGCAGAGAAATACGTTGTCGCGAAAAAGTTCGACTTTAAGGCCGTCGAATGCTTCGCCGTCGTCCGCGGTCATCAGGTCGAAGCCGTTTTGGGCGGTTCCGAGTTCAATTTTCAGGAGTTTATCGCCGTCGGCGAAGCGGATGCCGTCGGCGAATGAGCCGAACGCGGTCTCGACGGTCGAGAACCGGTAGCCGCCGGAATACCTGACCGTGGAGTCGTTCTTGAGAACCACACGGTCGAACGCCTTGACGTTGGCGGAAAATTCTCCGCTGAATGAGGTGAACTCCAGCGTTTTTATACCTTTAACGCTGCCGGGCGCCGCGCCGTCGCCGGAAACGGTGCCGAGGGTGAGCGCGTCGCCGTCGCCGGAGAATGAAATCGTGCTGCCGCCTGAGACAACGGAGGTTCCGGTGCGCCCCGGAGCGGCGCCGCCGCCGTAGATGTTGCCGAGAATGTTCGCATCCGAAACCCGGATCAAGGTGTCGCCGGAAACCTCGCTGACGCCGCCGTCATAGGCGTAGCCGCCGCCGTAGACATCGCCGGAAACGGTGATCGCTCCGGAGATGATCAGTTCGGTGGATTGAACCTGGGCGGTCGAGCCGGACCCCTGCGCCTGGGCGCCGCCGACAAGACGGGAAAGTTTGGAGTCATGTGCGGAAATTGTGATGTTTCCGGTGCTGATCGAGCCGCCGGCCACTGCCGCGCCGCCGCCGACCGTCCATGCCGAATTGCCTTTGCCGGCGGCAATGAGTTTTTGATTGTCGATATGAACGGCTCCGGAGATTTCCACGTTTGCATCATGGATGGCAACGGCGGTATTGTAGGCGCGCGAGCCGCCGTAAATGATGCCGGAGTAGCCGCCGCCGGAGATGGCAAGTGTGATCGATCCGCCGACGCCGACGTTGTTTCCGCCGCCGTAAATATTGCACGGCGAAGGAGTTTCCTGAAGTGACACATTTGAAACGGCGTCGCCGGAAATATCGGAGTCGGCGGCGGAGATCATGCTTTTGACCCGGCTGTTGGAAACCTTGAGCACGGCATTGCCGTTGGTGACTGCGCCGGTCAGCACGTCAAATTTTCCGGACGCGGTGACGGTGACAACGCCGTCGATCGCGGCGCAGTCGAAGGTGATCGCTCCGGCGGTGACGGACGAGCCGACGGCGAGCTGATGCGCCGCGCCGCCGTAAATCAGATTTATTTCAGCCGGCGCAACGCCGGAGAGCAGACGGAAGGTTCCGCAGGCGGCGCCGATCGTTTCGGCGTTGACGGTGAGGTTGATGTTGTCAAGTGAGGACAGTCCGGCGACCGCCGTCCGTGTTTCCGAAGGTGTGGCCAGATTGATGGTCAG
>JAEWSS010000178.1 GCA_023459755.1 Verrucomicrobiota bacterium
ATGTCGATCTCGCGGTAGCCGGGCATGATGCCGAGAAACTCCAGCAGCGGCCGCAGCGGCTCCACCCATTTCGGCAGGTCGAGCAATATCGGCGGCATATCTTCCTCCGACGGGTCCTCCAGCACCAGTCCCCAGCCGTGTTTGCGCGCCTCGGCGGAGAGTTTTTCGGCGGCGGTGACCGGAACAAAGCCGTACATCACCGCGATCTCTCCGAATTCGGTCATTCCGTCACGGCAGGCGAGAAACTCGTATTCATTGAGGATTTTAGCCTGATAGTCGCGCAGGGCGGTCAGTGCGCCGTGCGATTCCGCCAGCGTGTTCTGAAGTTCGGCGGACTCGGCGTTGAGTTCGGCCAGCCGCTCGTCCACTTCGCTCAGACTTTTGGTGTCCGGGATAACGGCGAGCGGCAGGTTGTCCGGCTGCGTCCCGATGCCCGAAACCGCAAAACGCACTTGACTTCGCGTGGTTTCCACCACGGTCACCGCGGCATTTTCCGGCGCGGCGAAGTCGGCGAACTCCTCTTTGGTCAGAATGCAGAGCGCAACGTACACACCCTGTTTGCGGAGCTTGTTCAGCTGTTCCGGTGAAAAGTCGCCCCAGGGCAGCAGGAGTTCGCGCTGCCGGGTGAGTTGGTCGATCTCCTTGCGGGCGGCGTCGGCGGCCACCAGTTTGGCGTCCAGCTCGCCCAGCAGAACTTTGCCGGGAGTGGAAAAGTGCTGCTGACGGCCGGTCGGTTTGATGGCGGACAGTCCGCCGATGACCCGGTCGAGCCGAAGCAGTTCGTTGGCGACCGTCTGCCGGTCGTGAGTTTCTTCGAGCTTGCCGTTGACCACCTGCACCGCGCCGAGTTCGGCCAGAAAATTGACCGTCTCCACCCGGCTCGACGCCAGGCAGAGCAGCGTCAGCTTCTTCATTTTCACAATCATGCGGCGCCTCCTTCCGCGTTGGCGGACTTGGACTTGGCGATTTTACTGCGCGCCACGGCGCTGGTGTCCTGATCGCCCATGTAGATGCGGATTTTGCGGATGTTTTCCCGGCATTCGGGAATCTTCACCTTTTCAAACAGATTGACCCGCTGGGTGGTGGTTCGCAGTTCGCGGTGCAGCAGTTCGTGCTGTATTTTCAGCACCTTGCCCGCTTCGGCCAGCGAGATAAGCTCGCAGACCGCGCGGACGGCGTAGGTGGTGAAGTAGTCGGCCGCGAACAGGTCGATGTCCGCAATGGCGAACTCAACCCGGTTGAAGACCGGCACCGTGACGCCGGCGATATTGTTTTCGCCTTTGTCCACGCCGGTGATGGAAATTGCGGCGGCGATCAGGTCGGCCGCCTTGTCGTCGCCCAAAAGCGCGATCCAGCGCGAGAAGCGGCGGCGCAGTTCATCCTGCTTCCGCACGTTCTCGTCGAACAGCGCCTGCGACTTGCGCATTTCGAGCTGAAGCTGCTGCTTTTTGAGCTGAAGGGTGGGCAGAAAACGGCTGAACCGTTTAAGGTCGTCCTTCTCAGCTTTCAGCGCGGTTTTTGTCAATTTCAGTTTCGGCATGGGTTACTTCTTGGGCCAGAATTTGTTGACAAGATCGGACTTGATGCCGCATTCGGTGCGGTCGAAGCAGTCGGCCAGCATCTGCCAGCCGGCGTCGAGCGCCTCTTCCAGCGGAATGTTCACGGAAAGATCCATCATTTTGGCTTCGAACATGGCGCCGTATTTGAGCAGTTTTTTGTCCCACGCGCTCATTTGGAAGCCCATGGACTGCTTTTCCAGTGTTTCCTTGAAGTCGGCGTAGAAGCGGATCATGGTGTCCATGATCGCGCGATGGTCTTCGCGGGTGCGGCTGTTGACGTTCTGTTTGAGCCGGCTCAGCGAACCGAACGGCTCGATGCGGCCGTTGCGCAGATAGAACTGCCCCTCGGTGATGTATCCGGTGTTGTCCGGCACCGGGTGGGTCACGTCGTCGCCCGGCATGGTGGTGACCGCCAGAATGGTGATCGAGCCGGCGCCGTCGAAATCGACCGCCTTTTCGTAGCGGCTTGCCAGCTGGCTGTAAAGGTCGCCGGGGTAGCCGCGGTTGGCCGGAATCTGTTCCATGGTGATGGCGATTTCCTTGAGCGCGTCGGCAAAGTTGGTCATATCGGTCAGCAGAACCAGCACCCGTTTGCCGTCCAGCGCGTAGCTTTCGGCCACCGCGAGCGACATGTCCGGAACCAGCAGGCATTCCACCACCGGGTCGGCGGCGGTGTGAACGAACATTACGGTGCGTGACAGGGCGCCCTGTTCGTCCAGCGTGTTGCGGAAATACAGATAGTCGTCGTATTTCAGCCCCATGCCGCCGAGGATGATTACATCGACTTCGGCCTGAAGCGCGATGCGGGCGAGCAGCTGGTTGTAGGGTTCGCCGGCCACGGAGAAGATCGGCAGCTTCTGGGATTCGACCAGACTGTTGAACACGTCGATCATCGGGATGCCGGTGCGGATCATGTTTCGCGGGATCACCCGTTTCGCGGGGTTGACCGAGGGGCCGCCGATCTCGATCAGTTGGTCGTTGACCGCCGGACGCTTGTCGCGCGGTTCGCCGCGGCCGTTGAAGACCCGGCCGAGCAGCAGATCGGAGCCGGAAACCTGCATCGGGCGCCCCAGAAAGCGCACCTGATCGTCGGTGCTGATGCCGCGTGAGCCGGCGAACACCTGGAGGAACACCTTGTTGTCCTGAAGGCGGATTACCTGAGCCAGCGACACGCCGCGGCCGCTGGTCACTTCGGCCAGTTCGTTGTAGGCGACGTCCTCGGCTTCGACGGTGATGACGTTGCCGGATATCTGAATGATTTTATGATAGACCTTACGCATTTTTGAGGTGCTCCTTTATTTTGGCGTCGATGGCGGTCTCCATGTCCTTGAACTCCCTGGACTCGAACGCCTGATAGTTCCAGTCGATGAACAGCTGGCGAAGTTCGAGGAAGTAGCGGTGCGCGGCGTCGCGGTCGATAAAGTCGAATCCGGCGCGGAGCACGCCCTCGATTTTTTCGAACACATACTGCTGGCGCTTCATGGAGGTGGCGCCGTCGATTTTGTCGAAGGTGTTCTGCTGGAGGTAGACGTAGTCGAGAAATTCGCTTTTCAAATAGACGATGAAGTCGTCGATATTGGTTCCCTCTTCGCCGACCACCTTCATCATCTGGTTTACTTCGTTGCCGCGGCGCAGCAGCGAGCGGGCAAATTCGATTCTGCGGGGATCGACCACGCTTTTGTACTTGCTCCAGGAGTCGAGCGGGTGGATGGCGGGGTAGCGGCGGGCGTCGGAACGCTCGCGTGAAAGTCCGAGGAAGCACCCGACCACCTTCAGCGTGGCCTGGGTGACCGGCTCTTCAAAGTTGCCGCCGGCCGGACTGACCGAGCCGCCGATGGTGACCGATCCGAGTTTGCCGTTGTTGAGGCGAACCAGTCCGGCGCGCTCGTAAAATTCCGCGATGCGCGATTCGAGGTAGGCCGGGAACGCCTCTTCGCCGGGGATTTCCTCCAACCGGCCGGACATTTCGCGCAGCGCCTGCGCCCAACGGCTGGTGGAGTCGGCCAGCAGCAGGCAGTTCAGCCCCATCTGGCGGTAGTATTCGGCGAGGGTCACCGCGGTGTAGACCGAGGCTTCGCGGGCGGCGACCGGCATCGACGAGGTGTTGCAGATAATGATCGAGCGGTCCATCAGGCTGCGTCCGGTTCTGGGGTCGGTGAGTTCCGGGAACTCGCGCAGGATTTCGACCACTTCACCGGCGCGTTCGCCGCAGGCCGCGATGATGACCACGTCGGCTTCGGCGTTCTGGCTGATCGAGTGTTGAAGCACGGTTTTTCCGGCGCCGAACGGTCCGGGGGTGCAGAAGGTCCCGCCGGTGGCGACGGGGAAGAAGGTGTCGATGCTTCTGGTCTGGGTTATCATTGATTCGGAGGCCAGCAGTTTTTCCTTATAGCAGTCGATCGCCACCTTGACCGGCCAGGTCTGAAGCATGGTGACCGGCCGTTTTTCGCCTTTGGCGTTGACCGCCTCGGCCACGGTGTCGGTGACTTTGTAGCTGCCGGCCGGAACGACGGACTCGATGGTCCATTCGTCGCGCCAGGCGAACGGCGCCATGATCTGGTGGTGGAACATTCCCTCGGGAACGCTGTCGACGGAGTCGCCGGCGCGCACTTTGTCGCCCGGCTTTACCGACGGGGTGAACTCCCAGACCTTTTCCCGGTCGATCGCCTTCAGGTAAACGCCGCGTTTGAGGAAGAACCCGCACTGTTCGGCGAGTTCTGGGAGCGGGTTTTGAAGACCGTCGAACACCTGGGTCAGCAGACCCGGCCCGAGTTCCACCGACAGAAGTTCGCCGGTGAAGTCGATTTTGTCTCCCACCTTGAGGTTGTTGGCGCTTTCAAACACCTGCAGATCGGCGCGGTTGCCGCGCACGCGGATGACTTCGCACTTGAGGCGGATGTCGCCGAGTTCGGCATATCCGACCTCGTTCTGCATCGTCACGCCGGAAAATTCCACGGTCAACAGGTTTCCGTTGACCCCGACGATGGTTCCGGTATTTTCCATTTGGACTCCTTGATTATTTTTGCAAATTCTTCTGTTCGACCGCCGCGAGAATCCGGTCGAGATTGGCGGAGCCGCGCTGCGGTGTGCGCGGGTCGCTTTTAAGGATCAGCAGCAGTTTCAGCTTGTAGGCGCACACGGCGTCAAAGGTGAAAACGTCGCATCCGGTAAAAAATCCGACAGCCTCCCAGCGGGCGGTGTCGAGCCATTTTTCGGCTTCCAGCACGGTGGCGGCGCCGACCACGGCGGCGGCGATGGCCGGGATTTCGGAAAAACAGTCGGTTTCCGGCCGGAGCATGGCGGACACGTCGCGTCCTTCGGCCAATGTCGGCACCAGGGCGTTGCGCAGACAGGTGTCCCATGCGGCGAATTTTTCGGGCAGGCCGTGCGGAATGTCGTTGAACGGCGGGTCAAGCCGCGTGCGGGAAAGGGCGTCGAACTCCTCCGCGGTCAGGTGATCGCGGCAGGTTTCCTCGAATTTTTCGAGGCTGATCGGCGCCGGCTCGCCCCAAATCGGGGTTGGAAGCGAGCTGAGCAGGAAGATGTAGTCGCTCATGGTGGTGACCCGCCGGACTACTTGGTTTTTCCCCGGACCACCGCCGCGAGCCGCGGGCCGATGTAGGCGGAGACAATGTCGGTAATTGCGCGGTCGGAGAAGTCGTAAAACACGTCGCTGCCGTTGA
>JAEWSS010000179.1 GCA_023459755.1 Verrucomicrobiota bacterium
GTGCGTGCGCGACTGGTGTGTGGCCACCAAGTCGTTTGAAGGAAAAGACGGCCTGGTCTCCGGTCTGCGCGCCGTCAGGGTTGAATGGGAGTTTTCGCCGGACGGCAAACCGCTGAAGTTCACCGAGATTCCCGGCAGTGAGTATGTGATTGAGGCGGATCTGGTGCTGCTGGCGCTTGGTTTTGTCGGATTCTCCGCGGAACAGGCGTTGGAACTGAAACTCAACGCCAGACATTGGTTTGAGACCGACGGCCGGTCGGCGGCGTCGCTTTCCGGTGTGTTTGTGGCCGGCGACGCGGGAACCGGCCCCAGTCTGGTGGTCCGGGCGATCGCCTCCGGCCGCGACGCCGCGGATGCCGCCGACGCCTATTTGAGAAAGGATGTGCAGCAATGAAATTTGCAAAATGGCATGGTCTGGGCAACGATTTTGTAATTGTCAACACGCTTGAGGAGGCCATCTGCAACGAACGCGAACTGGCGGTGGCGGTTTGCGACCGTCACTTCGGCATCGGTGCGGACGGTCTGGTTCTGCTCGGCCCCAGCGATGTGGCCGACGCTCAGATGCGGATCGTCAATTCCGACGGCAGTTACGCGGAAATGTGCGGCAACGCCACCCGCTGTATCGCCCGTTACATGGAGAAGAACGGACTTAACCGGTCGGACACGATCAAACTTGAAACCGCCTCCGGCATTGTCGAGCCGCGGCTGCTGCCGGGCGCCGACAAGCTGGTGGAGGTCAATATGGGGCGGGCGCGGCTGCTGCGCTCCGAAATCCCGATGACCGGCGCGCCGAACGACACCGCGATCAATGTCAACCTCGACGTCAACAACTGGCGCTGGACCGGAACCGGTGTGTCGATGGGGAATCCGCATTTCGTGATTTTTGTTGAGAATCTTGCCCAGATCGACCTCACCGAATGGGGGCCGCGAATCGAAAAACATCCGATGTTTCCGCGCCGGACCAACATCGAGTTCGTTCAGCGGCTCAGCGCCTCGAAGGTTCGCATGCGGGTGTGGGAGCGCGGCTGCGGAATCACTCTGGCCTGCGGCACCGGCAGTTGCGCCACCTGCGTGGCCGGAGTGCTGACCCATCGCACCGGTCGTGAAATCACCGTTGTTCTTGACGGCGGCGAACTGATTGTGCGCTACGAGCCGGACGGCGTGGTGATGATGACCGGCCCCGCCTCCGAAGTATTCACCGGAAACTGGAATTGATTTATCATGCTTAATCTTAATTATTTGAAACTCGGCGGCAGTTATCTGTTTTCCGGGATTGCCGCAAAAGTGGCGGCGTATGTCAGGGAAAATCCGGCGGCGGACGTGATCCGGCTGGGAATCGGCGACGTGACCCGTCCGCTGGCTCCGGCGGTGGTCGCCGCCATGCGGACCGCGGTTGACGAAATGGGCGACGCGGCCGCGTTTCGCGGTTACGGTCCGGAGCAGGGGTATGAATTTCTGCGGCGCGCGATTGCGGAAAATGACTATCAGGCGCGCGGAGTGGACATTTCACCCGACGAAATTTTTGTTTCCGACGGCAGCAAGAGCGACGTTGCCAACTTCCAGGAGTTGTTCGACGTTTCGTGCCGCATCGCCATTTCCGATCCGGTCTACCCGGTCTACCGCGACTCCAACCTGATGGCCGGCCGCGAGATCGTCTATCTGCCGTGCGGCGCGGCCAACGGTTTTTCTCCGGAGCCGCCGGCGTGTCATGTGGATGTGGTCTATCTGTGTTCGCCGAACAATCCGACCGGCACGGTGATGTCGCGTTCCGCGCTGGCGCAGTGGGTTGACTATGCAAAAAGAGAACATGCGCTGATTCTGTTCGACTCCGCCTATGAAGCCTATATTTCCGATCCGGCCTGTCCCCATTCGATTTACGAGATTCCCGGCGCCGGGGAGGTGGCGGTGGAATTCCGGTCGTTCAGCAAAACCGCCGGATTCACCGGTACCCGCTGTGCGTATGTGGCGCTGCCGGACTCGGTGCGGGTGCGCGGCGGCGACGGTTCGGTTCAGCAGTTGAACAAGCTCTGGCTGCGGCGGCAGACCACCAAGTTCAACGGCGTGCCGTATGTGGTTCAGCGCGGCGCCGAAGCGGTTTACTCCGCCGTTGGCCGTCCGCAGGTGCGCGCCCAGGTCGCGTATTACATGGAAAACGCGCGAATTATCCGCGAGGGACTGCGTTCCGCTGGATGGACGGTGTTCGGCGGCGAAAACGCCCCCTACATCTGGCTGAAGCTGCCGGACGGCGAGTCGTCGATGGAATTTTTTGACCGGTTGCTGGCCACGGCGCAGGTGGTCGGTACGCCGGGCGTCGGGTTCGGCGAATGCGGCGAGGGCTACTTCCGCCTCACCGCGTTTGGCGACCGAGACCGCACGATCGAGGCGGTGACACGGATAAAAAATAAAATGTAAAATTATTTTAAATAAACTATTTTTATATAGAAAATCTTATTTTTTATGGTTATATTACCTCTGTATAAAAACGGGAGGTAGTGATGTCGGATTATCGTGATGTCGTAGTTTCAGGCGGAACGGTGTTCAACGCGGTGGACGGAGACGGCTGTTTTGATTTTATTGTCGGCGGGACCTTGAACCTTTCCGGCGGCATTGCGTCCGGGGCAACGATGCTGCCGAACGGCGTTGAAAATGTTTTCAGCGGCGGACTGTCGGTCGGCGCCGTGCTGTCCGGTATTACCATAAAAGAGTTCCCCAGCAGCCGTGGTGAGCTGCGGGTGTATTCCGGCGGCGAGGCGCGCGAGACTGTGGTTTTGTCCGGCGGATTGCTTACCGGCAGCGGCGGGATGGTGAACATGGTTTCAATCGAATCCGGCGGCGGGGTGTCCATGGTCGGCGGCACGATAAATTCAGCAACGGTCGGCGGGTGGCTGAATGTAATGGCGCTGGCGTCCGACACGAAAATTGTTTCCGGAGGCACTGCCCGAATCGTCGGCACCAATTGGAATACCGAAATTTTGTCCGGCGGCTCGGCCCGGATATCATTATCCTATTCCTATAATCCTGATTTCTTTACAAAAACATACAATCTGGTCGTGCATTCCGGCGGCAAACTTAATTTGGGCTATGCGATGCTGATTGGTTCCGGCACCAACATTGCCTCCGGATGCCTCGATTTACCGGACTGGTTGTATGATAATAATAATTTTCCGCATGTTCGTGGTGGACAGGTGGTCAACGGCGTGGCCGACGGGCTGATCATCATCAACTCAGGGTTCGCGCTTGGAGCGGAAACCGAAGCGCATAACACCATGTTGACCGAGGATGGTGAGCTTTTCCTGTATTCCGGTGCGATTGCTTATGAGTCGACGGTGGACGAATCCGCGAGTATGTTCGTTTATTCCGGGGCGACGGCGGTGCGGACGGTGATCCGAAACAGATCATATAGATATTATGGCGGGCGCCTGACGGTTTCCGGTGGTGTGGTTTCCGACTGCAACGTCGGTTCAAACGGCGTTCTTTTGGTCAACGCCGGCGTTTGCGACGTCGCGGTGATCGAATCCGGCGGCGTGATCTGGAAAGACGAATCAGACTCAAAAGTCACAAATCTGACACTTAAAGCCGGGTCCATACTGTCGGCAGATGAGCACCAATTGCATACTTATATGGTTTCATCCGATGTTTTCATCGAGGAAGTCATTAGATATAACACTTTTGGCGGATTGGTGAGCGGATTTGTAGTTGCAGATGACAATGAATCCTTTTATTTGGTTCCAGGCGCTTCCGGAATTGATTTGTCGCTGTTCGAAGGCGAACTTATTGTGTCCTCCGGCGCAATGGTGAAAAATACCAATGTCGGAAGCAGATGGGGATTTGACAAATGTAAGTTGCAGATTGAAAGCGGAGCATATTCCGAAGGCACAGTAATGTCCGGAATGTTTAACTTTTGCGAAGAGGATGTGTACGGCATTGCGGTCGGAACAAGGATAAACAGCGTATACTCCAGTCAATGCGTATTATCCGGCGGCATCTCCAGTGCGGCGATCGTCGAAAGCGCCGGCCTCATTAGAGTGTCATCGGGGGGAATGTTGATCGACGCCGTTTGTAAGCAAGGGGTGATCAATATGGATTCCGGCGCGATCATATCCGGGACCACCCGGTTGTATGGGAGGGAAAACTGGAATTCAATGTCCGTCAATGCGGCGGTGCAAAACTGCGGAGAACTGGTCTTTGTCCTGGACGTGCATAAAAATTATTTTCTTTATGACACCGAGCTTTTTGTCAATGATCTTGACCTGATTGAAGGCGGAACGTTCCGGATTGATCCCGGCGTTACTCCGGACAGCCATATTTATATTCTGGCCGACAAGGCGGACAGGGTTCCGGAGCTTAAAATCACGCTCGGCGGTGTTGACCGGGTGTTCGCTCCCGGTGAAACCATCAAATTCGGAGACAAGACGCTGGTAATGACCAATGACGCGGAAAACGGTCTGCGGCTTGAGGTTTCACTGCGTACCGAAAAACTTTACGGACTGCTGAACTCCGCCGGTGACTATGTGCTGAATGAACAGAACGCCGTGATTCGCAGTCTGGTCATGGTCGGCGCCGGAGGCACCGCCGGAAACACGAACGGTATTTTGCGTATTGCCGCCGACACCAATGCCAACGTTTTCGGCGGGACCTCCAATGCAGACATCGGCGGGAATGTCGATCTTTTGCTGGGCGACCGCAACAACAGTGTTTATCGCGGCTTGATCTTCGGCGGCAGCCGGGCGTACGGCGTCGGCGCTTCCGCAACGATCGGGCAAGATATAGCGATGTCCGTTGATGGGGGTGTACAGCAGGACAATCAGAAGCTGATTGCCGCCGGAAAGGGCACGTCCGCCTGGATTGTCGGCGGCGGTCAGGCGGTGGCCGGCGGTTCGCTGACGGTTAAGGGGAGGTCTTGGGTTTCAATTCGTGGCAAGAGTAATGTTGAGCGTGTGGTCGGCGGCGCTCAGGCCAGCGGCGCGGGGAGCGTGGCGGAATGTGAAGAATCCCAAATTAGTATTGGCAACAGCGTTGTGCGCGGCGATGTCTATGGCGGCGGGTACGCCGACAACGGCGGCGTCAGTATTGTGTCCGGCCTCACGGAGGTCCATATTACCGGACAACCCCAATTTGAGACAACGGTGATGGGCAACATCTACGGCGGCGGCGCCAATCCGCGGCATGACACGAACGGCGGCAGTTCGATCGTTAAAGGCGATTCGTTGGTTTGCTTCTTCGGGAAAGGTGAAGCGATCACGGTCGGAATGGTTTCCGGTGACGGTCGGGTTGCCGGAACCGTTCTCGGTACGCGACGACTTGAGTTTTACTGTTTTACCGGTGAATTTTCCGGTATGTTGAAGAATTTTGACGTTGTGAAATTTTCCGGCAGCACCAAGTCGATGACCTGCGCAAATTATTATGAAATTTCCTGTTTTGAGTTTGATTTGAACCCATGGAAGGCGGATGGCGAGCTGTTTCTGGCTGGCGGCATGGGATTTGCCGAAGGCGATAAGCAAATGCGGATCAATATCTATGCCTCCTCCGGCGCAGGAACATACGATCTGATGGTGGTTGACGACGCCACCGATTTGAGTACGCTCATGATCGAAGTTTACAAAGGAGACCAGCTGCTTGCTTCGTTTGATTACGGCGGGAGTTCACAAGGCTTCAGCGTTGAAAAAAATGATGGAATATTATCCCTTACAATCGCCAAGGCAT
>JAEWSS010000180.1 GCA_023459755.1 Verrucomicrobiota bacterium
GCGTCGGCCAACTGTCTGACTCTATTCTGCGGTCAATTTCCGGTGGCCGACGCCGCCAATATTTTTGCCGATATAACAGTGGAAGAACTTTAGCTTATATTCAACAGGGAGAACAGGAAAAATGACGACATTGGGAACCGCGTTGACCGCCGGGGCAAAAAAGGTCATGCTGCTGGGCGCCGGTGAGCTTGGCAAAGAGGTGATTATAGAGCTTATGCGGCTTGGAGTGGAAGTCGTGGCGGTGGATCGTTATCCGAACGCGCCCGGAATGCAGGTGGCGCATCGCTCCTACACGATCAGCATGCTCGACGGAGCGAAACTCCGCGAGGTGATCGAGAAGGAGAAGCCCGATCTGATCGTGCCGGAAGTCGAAGCGATCGCCACGCCGGAACTTTTGAAACTGGAGAGCGAAGGCTACACCGTCATTCCGCGCGCCCGCGCCGCGTTTCTCACCATGAACCGCGAGGGAATCCGTCGGCTGGCCGCCGAAGAGTTGGGGCTGCCGACCTCCAAATATCGTTTTGCCGCCACGCTTGACGAGTTCAATGCGGCGATCGCCGAAATCGGTCTGCCGTGTGTGGTGAAGCCGATCATGAGTTCGTCCGGTCACGGGCAGAGCACGGTGAAGCGGCCGGAGGATGTGCTTCCGGCGTGGGAAAACGCGCAGACCGGCGGACGGGCCGGAGCCGGCAAGGTGATCGTTGAGGGCTTTGTCGATTTTGATTACGAGATCACCATGCTGACCGTGCGGCATGTCGGCGGAACCAGTTTTCTGGAGCCGGTCGGTCACCATCAGGTCAACGGAGACTACCGCGAATCATGGCAGCCGCAGGCGATGACACCGGCGGCGCTGGAAAAGGCGCATGAGATCGCGGCGAAGATCACCGGCGCGCTCGGCGGTCACGGAATTTTCGGCGTTGAGCTGTTCATCAAGGGCGACGAGGTTATTTTCTCCGAAGTATCGCCGCGTCCGCACGACACCGGAATGGTCACCATGATTTCGCAGGACCTCTCCGAGTTTGCGCTGCACGCCCGCGCCATTCTTGACCTGCCGATTCCTAATATTGCGTTTCACGGGCCGTCGGCCAGCGTTGCGGTGGTGGCGGAGGGGAACAGTCACAATGTGCGTTTCGGCAATCTGGAAAAAGTGCTGGCCGAACCGGACACCGCCATGCGGATCTTCGGTAAGGAGACGGTGGAGGGGCATCGCCGGGTGGCGGTTCTGCTGGCGCGCGACAAGAGTGTCGAGGCGGCCAAGGCCAAAGCAATGCGGGCGCTGGACAATCTGGAAATTATTTTGTGAGGATAATCTGGTCCAAGAGTCGCGCCGACTGTCTTGCCCGCTGCCGGAGGGAGTTTTTCTTCCGTTACTGGTGGCGGCCGGACGAGGCCGAATCGGAGTCCGACCGGCTGATCGCCGGACTGCGGAAACTGACGCGGCTTGAGGACCGGATATATCGCATTCTCCGGGAGGTCATGCATACGGCGGAGTCGCCCTCCGCCGCGGCCGATGAATTATGGCGGCGCTGGCTGATCTGCCGTGCCGTGGAGCCGGATAATTTTGTTGAATTGTATTTTAACCGGGAGTCGTTTCCGGAGTTTGCGGAACGCGGCAACCGGTTGATCCGGTCGGTGGTTGCCGCTTTGAAGACGCGGCGGAGCGAGCTGTGGAGCGGCACCCGGCTGTCGCTTGACACGCCGCTGAATTTTTCCTTGGGCGATATTCAGATTTATACTGCGCCGTTTGGTCTGACTTCGGTTGACGGCGGCGTGGTTTTTCTTCAATTGGCGGAAAGACGTTGCGAACTTACCGCGGCGCTGCTGCGGTTTTATGCGCTTAACGCGCTGAACATTGCACCGGATCGCTGCGAGTGCCGTTTTTTCAATCCGTTCACCGGCGCTCTGGCGTCTCCCGCGTTGGACGGCATGAATTTCACCTCGGTCTGCGACACCGTAGGCGCGGAGGCTGAACATATCGCCTCGGCGCTTCCGCCGGAAATTGTTTCCGCCGGCGGCTTTGCCGCCATCCCGCCCAACCGCGCTCAATGCGGCAACTGTGTTTTCAAATCGGCGTGTTTTCCTTGGAAATAGCACAAAAACGCCATAAAAAACTGTTTTTTACGCTTTCACTCCCGGGCGCGGCATGATACTATATGCACATGAACGCAAAAATATCATCATTATCAACCAGGAGGAATTTCATGAATTCGCCATTGAAACATGCCGCGGCGGTGCTGACGGCGGTGACGCTTGGAACGGCGGCTCAGGCCGCGCCGCTGGGCCGGATCTACCCGGAGCCGCAGAAAGTCGCTTCGGAATTCAAATCGTTTCCGGTGTCGAAAGAAAATTTGGAGATAATTTTTCATTCCGACGGCGGCGAACTGTTCCGCCTGGCCGAGTCGATTTATACCGGCGAACTGGCCGCCCTGCCGCAGGCCGCGGACGCGCCGAAGCTGGAAATTCACGCCGGACTGTTGGATGATATGACCGGGTTCTTCGACCCGAAAGCCGAACTTCTGCCGCCGCAGGGATATGTGTTGAAGCTGGTCTCGGCGTCGCCGGAAAAGGCGGTGGTGGCGATCGGCGGCGAGGACAAACGCGGCGTACTGTACGGGTTTTGCTCGCTGGCGCAGCTGCTGACGGCGAAGGACGGCGCGACGGTGCAGAATTTTGCCGATGTCGTTGACTATCCGGTTTGGCGCGGGCGTTTTGTCAGTGATTATCTTTCCAGCCACAACGAAGTCGGTTACCGGGCGCTGGTCGCCAACAAAATCAGCGGACTTGCCGCCATGCTCCAGAACAACTGGCGCAACCCGGAATGGTGGGACAAAAACCGTCCGGTATTTGAACTTGTCAAACGTTATCGCGACATGGGCGCCCTCGACTTTATGGCGCTGCTTCATATTTATCAGCATGATAAGAAGCTGAAACAGCTCAACATCGCCAGCGAGGATGACCTGCGGGAACTTGTCGCCGTTTGCCGAAAACTGGCGGAGTCCGGGTTCACTTACATCATGATCGGAGCCGACGACATTACGCCGGTGGACAATCTGCAGGGGTTCATTCCTTATCACAAGGAGGAACAGGAGCGGTTCGGCGGCGTCGGAGCCGCCCACGGCTACATGATGAAACGACTTTATGAGGCGCTGCATCCGGATTTTCCCGACCTCAAACTCAGCATGGTCGGTGCGCCATATGCGATCGGGCACGGCATCGGCCGGCCGGAGATCGACCGCTATTTGATCGAGTGGGGTAAAAATGCGCCGAAAGATGTGATGTGGGTCTGGACCGGCAAAGGAGTTTTCTCTCCCGAGGTGCGCAGTTCTGAACTGGCGCGGGTGTCTTCGCTGCTTTCCGGTCAGAAGATTTTCCTCTTTGACAACTCCAACGGTTTCTTTTCGCCGCTGCCGCGCTGGGAGACCCGGTTCTATCCCGGCATGGAGGCGGACAACGACGGAATCGTTTATATGAACGGCTGTTTTTTCCGCGGCGGTTACCGCAACAGCGAAGCGCTGCGCTATCTTTCCAGCTGCGATTATCTGTGGAATCCGACCAAATACGATCCGAAACGGTCGTATGA
>JAEWSS010000181.1 GCA_023459755.1 Verrucomicrobiota bacterium
GTCCATGCCTTCGGCGGACAGGACGCCGCGCAGCAGACGTTCGGTCTGTCTCCGGGTTTGTGCCGGGTCGCCCAGTTTTACGCCGCCGGGGAGTCCGAGTTCAAACGGACTTGAACTGACCGCCGACATCATGAATCCGTCGATGGTGCCGATCTTCAGTTCGTTCATGCGGCTGAGCAGCAATCGGAGCAGGACGGTGAGTTTTTCCGGAGTGGCGTCAAGCGTTGAGCCGAATTCGGATTCCTGCCAGGAGTCCGTCAGATCCTGGAATTTTTTCCGGTCGGTCAACGCTTCGCACAACAGCATCAGCAGCCGCTCGTAAATTTCTCCGGCGGCGGCGCGGGTAAAGGTCAGTGCAACCAGGCCGCCGAACAGGGTTTCCGGCGATTTCGCGGCGGCGGCCATGGCCAGAATGCGGCGGGCAAGATTTTCTGTTTTGCCGAATCCGGCCGAGGCGTTGACCGCGATCGACCGCACCGGAACGGTGAAAAGTGTTTCGCGGTTCATGGACGGAACCTCCAGGCGTTGAAATCAGGATTGAATTCGTCCGGGTCGATCGCGCCGCCGATATAGCGGAAAAAGTTGTCGAAATTTCCGACGGTTTTTTTGGGCGGCCAGAACGCCTGTTCAACGAATATTCGCCGCAGTATCGCGTCGGCGCAGTGTAGGGCGGAAAGCGAAGGGTCGGCGTTCATCAACGAAAATTCACTCAATCCGGTGGCGCGGAAATCGATCGGCAGATTGAAATACGCGGCCGAAACCATAGGCTGGCCGGCCGGAATTAAAAGTCCGTCCGGCGGCGCGTAGGTAAGAATCAGAACGTATAGCGGAAGCTGAAGATCGCACCAAAAAAATTTGCCGTCGGCATCGGCGCAGCGGTCTTCGCATTCGGTCGGCCACGAAACGTCGTCGCGGTAAAACCCGGCGGCGGCGCGGGTGGAGGCGAGATGGGCGGCATTCGCAGTGACGGCTTTTGCGGCCGTTTTGTAGTCGATCACCCGCCAGATGTTTTTATTGCCCAGCCGGTCGATGCGGTCGATGCGGCCGGAAACCGTGATTTTTTCGCGCCATGGTTCATTGTCTTCGCGGCTCATGGTGACGGCCCGGTAGAAGTCCGCCCAGTTGAATTGCGCCGGGATTTCGGTGGCAACCGGCCGCCAGCCTTCGGCGGCCAGTCCGGCCTGCTGTTCGGCAAAGGCTTTGAGACTGCCGACGGCCAGCTCTTTTTGGAGTTCGACGATACCGAGTCGGCCGCGCCGGAATGACCGCTCAAGCCACCGGTCAAGTTCCGTCAGGCAAAAACGCTCGATCGCCGCCGGATCGGTGGAGCCGTTGATCTCCGGATCGGCTCCGAAGCGGCGCATGACATCGTGGAGCATGTTTCCGAAGTCGGCTGGAGACATTTCCAGCGCCTGGTCGTCGATTTCGCGGCATTTGAGAACTTTTTCCCGGTAAAATTGAAATGGACAACTGAGATATGATTTGAATCCGGTGATATCCATCTTGTTGTCCGGCAGTCGTTTTTCCGGCAAAAACGGCGGATAGTGTGTTGCTGCCGCCGGTAGTTCCGGTCGGCTTTCGGCCAGCGCTCCGCCGGAAAACAGCATGGCGGCGCGCCGCGGAAGCTCCGAGTCCGGGCATTGCAGCAGCAGACGGGACGGCTTGAGAACTTCCCCGGCTCCGCCGCTCTTGCCGTAAAGCAGTTTCAAACATTTTGCGCTGTTCAATGCTTTGAACCGGACGATGTCGGCGGCAAAGAAATTTTCCTGTCCCGGCAATCCGAGTTTTTTGCGCAGACTTTCCGGCAGAAACGGGTCGTCTCCGCCCGGATAGTTGAAAGACTCCTCGTTGAATCCGGCGATAAGCAAATGTTTTTCCGGCCGCCAGTTGAGTTCAAGGAATCCGGCGACTTCACTTCGCCCGGAAAGATTTCCCGGGATGGAGACCTGCTTGCTCTGCAGCAGAGCCTTTAACAGCGTTGCGGCTTCTTTGGGCGGCGGATTCAGTTCCATGGACTCTGCGACGATTTCTCTCAGCGAGGTTAGTTCAAAAAAACTGTCCTGGAGTTTTTCATCGTTTTCCGAGGCCAGCGCAATGTCAGAAAAAATATTCCACAGTTCACCGGCGAGGTTGTCCGCCGCGTTAAGCCGCCGCCGCCACTCGGTAACAACGGCAACAAAGTTGTGGCATCCGGCTTCGGCGGTTTTGTTCAACTGATTGAGCGTCAACGGAAGATGACTGTTCTGCGTCTTGTCCAGGGCGGCGGTGACGGTGTTCCAGTCCTCCCCGCTCAGGAACCGGCGGACGAACATATTCCTGGCCAGCATGGCGACAACCGGAAATTCCGGATCGGGAGCCGCCAGTTCCAGCAGTTGAAGAAAAAGCCCGGTGAACGGCAGTCCGCACATCAACCGGCGGCCGGGCAGATAAAATTCAGGAAGTTCAATGTGACGTCGGCATTTATCGATAAACAGCGCGGCAACATCGGAATCGATAATCCCGATTACCGACGGACAGTTTTTTTTGTCGTCTTTTTCCAGCAGCGTCGCCACAATCTTGTCGGCCTGGTCCGCCGGTTTGGAGCAACATCCGACCATGGATGCAACATCAATGTCGATCATGCAGTTTTCCCAGGCGGCCGGGATGGGGCGGCCGAACCGGTCGAATTTTTCGAGTTCATCCGCTTCGGCCCCGATCCAGATCTCGACCTTGTCCGCCGCGCAGTTTTCGAGTGCGGCGGCGGCGGCGCCCGGCAGCTCCATACAGCAGGCGGCAATGATTTTTCCGGTTCCGCGCGGCAGAACCGGATGTTTGACTGCGGTCAGCATGGCGGCCGCCGGGTCGGGACGATTGGTGAAACGCCGCAGATAGCGCATTTCAAGTTTTGCCAGCAGCTGCCAGCGCTGGAGCCATTCACTGCCGGCGGAAAATTCGTCGTCGATTCCGGCAATCACGGTGTTGAAGGAGAAATTTTCCCGAGCCAGCGTGAGCCGCAGATCCTGAAGTTGCGCCGCCAGCGCACAAAGCCGCTCGGTTGAACGACTTCCGGCGGCGTCACCGCGGAACAGCAGCGCTTCTTCGTGCCGCTCCAATGATGAAAGTGTTTTCAGCCAGTTGTAAAGCGTTTCATTGTCGCCGGCGGCGGTGTTCGGCGTGAACAGTGCGTCCGGCATCATGATCGTCAGGCCGACGGCTCCACCGGACTTGGCCAGATTTTCCCGCAACAGACGCCCGGCTTCGGCGGTCGGTGTCAGAACCAGAATGCCGTTGTAGTCGTTTGAAGCGCCGGCTTCAGCGCGCAAAAGTGCGCTTACCGCGGAAAGATAATCGGTTGAACGCCCGACGGCTTTTTTCTCAAACACTTTTCACCTCTCATGAGTATGAATATAGCGCCGCATGACGGCGAAGTCAAATTCGGACGGATGATTTTTTCGGGTGACGTTGACGCTTCAGCCGCGATTGAACGGACCGGCCGGCTATTCGCGGCGGCGGCGTTTCTTTTTCTTTTTGTGCGTGGCGTTTGCGTCCGAATCGGCGGCCAGTCGAGCCCATTCATCGGTGTCGTCGTCGCTTTCGCGGCCGTTGAGCCCGTCGCGCATTGCCTCATCCGCCAGCGAGTCAAAAAACTCGTCGCGGCCGTCTTTATTTTTTACCGCCATTTTTGCACCGCCGGCGGCGAAACCGTGCCAGGGGGCGCGGTCTCACCGTTATAACCGGATTATTTTAGATTTACGTTAAACCCTTCGGATTGCAGACGACGCTTGAGTTCGCCGATGTCCACCAAATGAAAATGAAATACCGACGCCGCCAGTAAAATGGCGGCTCCGGCCTTTGCCGCTTCAACAAAATGTTCGATGGTTCCGGCTCCGCCCGACGCCACGATCGCGGCTTTGCACTCCTTTGACATCATGGCGATAACCGGCAGGTCGTATCCGGTTTTTGCACCGTCGCCGGCCTTGCTGGTCGGCAGAATGACGGTGACCCCCATGCCGTCAACTTCGCGGGCGAACTTCAAGGCATCATAGCCGGTGGCGGTGCGTCCGCCGTCGATATACACCTCATAGCCGGAGGGCATGGCTGGATTTTTGTCCACGTCGATGGCGGCGACCACCCGGTCTGCCCCGAGTTTCGCGACAAGTTCGGGCAGCAGCGCGCGGTTGCGGAACGCGGCGCTGGAGATGGAAACCTTGTCCGCTCCGGCCGCAAGAACGGCCTGCGCCTGCTCAAGCGAGGCGATCCCGCCGCCGACGGTGAATGGAATGGTGATCGCGTCGGCGACTTTTTTTACAACTTCCAGCAGCGTGCCGCGTTTTTCAACCGTGGCGTTGATGTCGAGCAACGCCAGTTCGTCGGCTCCGGCGGCGGCGTAGGCTTTCGCGCATTCGACCGGGTCGCCGGCATCGGCGATGTCAACAAAATGAACTCCCTTTACCACTCGTCCGTCCCGCATGTCGAGACACGGCATTATCTTTATCCGCTTCATGTTGCCCTTTTTTTGATGATGATTGTTTTGCGCCGTTCCGGCGACTTGACTTTATCTGACGCACTGCCCGCACCAACCCGGCTCCGGCGGTTTCAACGGTTGCATCCTGTCCTGAAATTTCCGCCGGACATTCCGACGGCTGTTGTATTCTCAAAAAAAATCCCCGGCGCAACAGAACGCACGCCGGGGACGATAGTCGGAATCACGTAACCCAAATACTCACAATCTCAGGCAACAATTCAATGTACGCAGCGCGGGACGCAGGAAGCGCAACGTCGGGCACACCGGCCGTTCCGGCGTAAGGGTGTGAGCCGTCGGATAGGCTTTGTGGCTGCCCGCCGAGACCGTGAAACTGCCTTCATACGGCATGACGCTGTACAAGCGGTTCTCAAGCTCTCCCATTGCGGCGAACACCACGCTGGAGTTTTCATGAACCCAAGTGGACAGCGAGATCGTCACGTCGGAAGCCAACGCGCCGTTCTTAATCCACAATTGGTTCAGGAGTAA
>JAEWSS010000182.1 GCA_023459755.1 Verrucomicrobiota bacterium
GACGGGATTTGGACAACGTCGGAGGAAAAGTCCTGCTGGATACTTTGCAAGCGGCGGGACTTTTCAAAGACGACTGTCAAATCAAACGAATTTACCTTGAAATGCATGAGCCAGTGGATGGCGGATTGTGTTTCGTAAAACTGGAAGATATGGACGGAGATTTATGCAAGAACGGAGACAAAACAACGGACGGCGTTGCCAGATTGTCCAGCAATTCGTAAAAGAAATCCGCGATGACACGATGCGGCTTGTCTGCTTCCTTTATATCAATGGATATAAGGATGGCGAAATCCGCCGGACGCTTCACATCAACAAGCCACGACTAAAACAGATCAAAGACCAGCTGGCATTTGACCTGCTCAAAGCCGGAATACGGAATTTGGAGGACTGAAATGATTGTTCCTCGACCGTATCAGACCGCTGCGGTTGAGGCTGTTTATGAGCATCTCCGCACAAAAGAAAACAACCCGTGTGTGGTACTGCCAACAGGCACGGGCAAGGCCGTGGTGCTGGCGATGATAGCATCCGATGCCGTAACAAAGTGGAATGGGCGTGTGCTGATCCTTGCTCATGTGAAGGAGTTGCTGGAACAGAACGCAGGAAAAATCAAAGCATTTTGTCCCGACATCCCCATCGGGATTTTCTCTGCCGGATTGAAGAGCCGGGATACGGAAGAAAAAGTCATTGTGGCAGGAATTCAATCGGTTTACGACAAGGCATGTGAGTTGAACTCATTCGACCTTATAATTATCGATGAGTGTCACCTCATAAATAGCGATTCCGATGATTCCATGTATAAATCTTTTCTCAAAGATATGAAGATTATCAATCCGCATGTCCGGGTGATCGGGCTTACCGCGACCCCGTTCCGGCTCAAGGGCGGACTCATCTGCCAGCCGGAAAACATCTTGAATGAAGTGTGTTACGAGGCCGGGTTGAAAGAGATGATTGCGGATGGATATCTTTCACCGCTTGTTTCGAAGGCCGGACGCGCCGAGGCGAAACTCGACAATCTGCGCATTCGCGGCGGGGAATTTATCGCCGACGAAGTGTCTTCCGCGATGGACACCGACGAATTGGTATCCTCCGCCTGCCGGGAAATTGTCGAACTGACCCGCGACCGCAAATCCGTGCTGATTTTCACTACCAGTGTCGAGCACTGCAAGCATGTGGCGGAGAAGATCGCCGCGTTTTCCGGCAGAGAATGTGCGATTGTAACCGGCGACACCAACCAAAGCGAACGCGCCGAGATTATCGACCGCTTCAAGGGAAAAGTCATTCCGGCGGATCTCTTTGGAACTCCGAAGCCACCGCTCAAATTCTTGGCGAATGTCAACGTTTTGACGACTGGATTCGACAGCCCGAACACGGATTGCGTCGTGTTGCTTCGCCCGACCAACAGCGCCGGACTTCTGGTGCAGATGATCGGACGCGGAACCCGGCTCAGTCCCGAAACGCAAAAAAGCAATTGCCTTGTGTTGGATTATGGCGGTAACATCCTCCGGCACGGCCCGGTGGATATGATCCGCGTCAAAGAACCCGGAGCCGGAAAAGGCGGCGATGCCCCGGCGAAGAAGTGTCCGCAATGTCTGGCGCTGATTCATGCGGCGTATTCGGCGTGTCCCGAATGCGGATATGTGTTTCCTCCGCCGGAGACGAGCAACATTTCCAGGACGGCCTCCAGCGCCGGTGTGCTTTCCGGTCAGGTGGATTACACCGACTATGAGGTGCAGGGGACCTATTATGCCGTTCACGAAAAGCGGTATGCCGATCCCGACACACCTAAAACCATGCGCGTTGATTATCAAATCGGCTTCAACGATTTCAAATCGGAGTGGGTTTGCCCGGAGCACACCGGTTACGCACACGGAAAATTCGAGAAGTGGTGGCGCGAACGGGCGGCATTGGGCTGCCCGGTTCCGAAGACCGCGCGGGAAGCCGTTTCGTTGGCCAACGAGGGGCTTCTGGCCGAACCGCAATCGATCACCGTCAAAACGGTCGCTGGCGAGAAATTCGACCGGATTACCGGCTGGCGTTTAAAAGAGCGTCCCGTCATGCGCGAACCGGGCGACGATTCAAGGGAAATTGATTCCGAATTTGACCCGCCGTCCAACAGTCCCGCCGATCTCGGCATCGCGCAGGATGACCTGGACGAGGTTCCATTTTAGGAAAGGAGGCGATACCCGATGATAATCGCCGTTGATTTTGACAACACCATCGCCCGGACGACGTTCCCGGAAATACACGGGGAAATACCCGGCGCGGTGGATGTTCTGACCCGGTTTCAGCAAGACGGACACACAGTCATTCTATGGACTTGCCGCGAAGGAAAAGTGTTGAACGACGCTCTTCTTTGGCTCGCCGACCATGGATTCACGCCCGACTGCGTAAACTGCCACAGCGAAAAACAGATTGCCGAATGGGGAACCGATCCCCGAAAAGTCGGTGCGGACGTTTATATCGACGACCGCAACGCACTCTGCGCAATCGACTGGAACCGGATTGAAGAGTTCATAACCCGAAAACAAGAGGAAATATCATGTCCACACGAGGATTGATTGCGATTGAAGATTCCGATGGAAAATGCCGCTCGACTTATGCCCATTTCGATATGTATGTGTCCAATGCCGGACGAATTTTAATTGTTCATTACGAAACCGGTGAAAAGGCGGAAGCTCTGCTGGCTCTGGGCTTCCTGTCCGCGCTTGGCGAACGTCTTGCCCCCGAACCCGGCGAGAAACACGATTATGAAAACCCGCTCCCGGATGTCTGCATCGCCTATCACCGGGATCGCGGCGAAGAATTGCGTCCGCCGACCGTTTGGCCGAATGCCGACGAGATGCTGGCAAAAGCCGCCGACCGGTTCTGGGCGGAATATGTGTATCTTTTCCGCGATGGCAAATGGTATGTGGATGCGGCCTATCAGCCGCACGGCTGGCGGCTGGTCGAGGACGTGTTACGGGAGCATGACGATGAGTAAAATTGAATGGCAAATCACCGAACAGAACCTGTCGCAGGAACTGGTCAGCAAAGACAACCGCTGGCACATTTCCAGAACGCAGAAGGGAAAAGCCGAGCCAGAATTTTTTCTTTCTCAATGGAATTTGCTCCTGACGCCGCACGGAACCGGATCGGACTATCGCGAATGTTTTGAAACGTTCATCGCCGATTGCAGTGCCTATATAGATAAGGTAAAGGCCATTCGCGATGAAGCCGCATCGCATTTGACGGAACTGGTCGCGGCGGCGGAAGCATTGGAGGCAAAATGAATGTTGCGCTCGTCGATGTCGACGGGCATGGTTTTCCGAATCTGGCACTCATGAAACTGTCGGCATGGCACAAACAGCACGGCGATGCCGTCGAATGGTATTCGCCGCTGTTCAGCCAAGCAGAGCAAATTTATGCGTCAAAGGTTTTTACCTTCACGCCGGATTATCAGAGCTTTGCCGCTGGCGCACCAAATCCGGTTCGCGGCGGCACTGGATATGACGCGACGGTAAAGTTGCCGGACGAGATTGAACGGACACTGCCGGACTATTCGCTCTATCCGGATTTCACTTCTGCGGTCGGATTTCTCACGAGAGGCTGTATCCGTGCCTGTCCATGGTGCGTTGTTCCCTGGAAAGAGGGACAAATCCGTATCGCCGATGACATTGAACGGATTTACGCCGGACGCAGAGATATTGTGTTGCTGGACAACAACTTTCTGGCCGCGTCGCCGGATTTTGTCACGGAGCAGTTGGCAAAAGCAAAACACCTGAAATTGCGTCTGGACTTCAATCAAGCCTTGGATGTGCGGCTCGTCAACGAGCGCAACGCTCAGGAATTGGCCGAAACAAAGTGGATGAAATATATCCGGTTTTCATGCGATACCGGCACGATGCTTTCCCATGTGGCCGAGGCCGTCCGGCTGGTGCGCTCGTTCGGTTATCGCGGTGAATTCTTCGTCTATGTTCTGGCAAAAGAAGTCGCCGAGGCGCATGACCGCATCATGCGTCTGACCGCCATCGACCGGAAAATCGTGCCGTTCTGTCAGCCGTTTCATGACTTCACGTCAGGAGGCACACCTCCCGTCGAACTGCGGCGGCTTGCCCGCTGGTGCAACATCCAGAGCATCCGCAAAACCGTTCCGTTTGAACATTATAAACCATAAAAACAAGGATTGATCCCATGAAAATTGAAACAGTACAAATGTAATCAGAGGTGAAAAATGAGAGAATCCATTCCCAATCCCTGTCCGAAATGCGGCTCGACGAATATTGAAAAGCACTGGTGCAATCCCGACGATCACGGCCTCATCATTGAACATTATTATCAATGTG
>JAEWSS010000183.1 GCA_023459755.1 Verrucomicrobiota bacterium
CGCGACGCGATATTCGCGGAAACGATCCGGTCCGCGGTCAGCAGTTTTTCAAACTGGGTCTGGGTAAACTCGGCGGTTTTTCCGCCGTCCTTGCCAAAAAAGAACAACGCGCCGATCAGGAGCAGCACCGCCAGCCAAACCATTCCGGACGGCGGCAGCGGGCGCTTGAGCGGGGACTTCGGCGCCCCCGAATTTTTCTTGTCATTCTGCATGTAATTTTCTCCTCAAACCGGAGTCGCCGGACGCTCCGGCGTTTCCAAGTCATAATATTTATATTAAAACGGCGAAAGCATGGATTCGTTCAAAACCCCGCCTTCGCCTCGACAGAACAATCCGACGCAGCCCTTCGATCCTACATGTCGATAACGCTGCTGACCACCACAACAATGCAGATCACCAGCAGTATTCCGATGGCGATCAGGCTGATCATCATCAATTTGCGATTGCGTTCGCGCTGTTTCTTTTCCTCTTTTGCAAACGGCGAATAATTATCCAGCGTCACGGTGGAGAGGCCGGTTTCGGTGTGGTCGAGATCGATTCCGGTCTGAGTCCGGCTGGCAATGTTCGACTCCGAACCGTCCTCGCACTCGAAAAGCGTTTCGACGGCTCCGAGCTGGATCACATCAAAGTTTTTCAGTGCCACCTCTTCGCCCGGCGCAAGCTGGACGTTGTTGACCCGCGTTCCGTTGGTGCTGTCGTTGTCGCGCACCTTGAACGTCTCGCCGATGCGGATGAAATCGCAGTGGTGAGAACTCAGCGTGGAGTCCTTGATGCAGATGTCACAGGGCTCGCGCCGACCAACGGTAAGCAAATCCTTGTTCAGTTCAAAGCTCTTGCCGCGAAGCTTTTCCGACAGCATTACCAATTTTGGAGTCTGAGACATTTTCCCACCTTCTTTATAACAAATCTTTTTTGATTATTTTTTAAAAAACGGACAAGACAGCACCGGAGCATACCCATCCGTAAAATAATCTATCATAACAACCGCGGATTGCAAAACCGCGGTGTTATTTTTTTCAGTTTTTTTATCAGTCCAGCGGAGCCGGAATAAATGACTCTTTTCCGGTGAGCGCGGCGATGGTTTCGGTAAGAATGTCCACCGCGCCGCGGGCGTCGCGCAAATCGCAGATCTCGACCGTCGAGTGCATATAGCGGTTCGGGATGCTGACCAGACAGGTGGCCACGCCGCCGCCGGTGAGCTGAATTACCGCGGTATCGGTGCCGCCGGTGGCCGAATGGCTGGTCGAACACTGGAACGCGATGCCGTGCTCCCTGGCGATCGAGCGAACCATGCGGCCGAGAACCTCGTTATTGTCGGCGTTGCGGGAAATTTCCGGACCGCCGCCGAGCTTCAGTTCGCCAAGCAGCTTCTTCGGCACGTCGGGAATGTCGGTGGTGAAGCCGACGTCGATGGCAAAACCGACCTGCGGCTTGATCCGGTAGGCGCAGCCGATCGCGCCGCGCATGCCAAGCTCCTCCTGCACCGTTCCGGCGCCGAAAACCGCCACGTTAAGTTTGCGTTTGGAAAGTTCCTTCAATGTCTCGGCAACCACAAAAGCGCCGATTTTATCGTCCAGACCTTTGGACATGATGCGGTTCTCGTTAAGTCTCCGATAGTTGACCCGCATGGCGATCGGGTCGCCGACGGCGACCAGTTTCTCGGCCTCTTCGCGGCTGGAGGCGCCGATGTCGATCCACAGATCCTCGATTTCCACCGGCGTGTCGCGTTCGGCGGACTTGAGCAGATGGATCGGTTTTTTGCCGATCACGCCGGGAACTTTGCCGTTGGCGGTGATGATGTTGACCTCGCTGGACGGAATATTCAGTTTGTCGATCCCGCCGTTCTTGCGGAAATAGAGGAAACCCTCATCGGAAATGTGAACCACCTGAAAGCCGATTTCGTCATAGTGGCCGGCCAGCATCACCCGCACCGGAGCGTCGGGATTCAGCACGCCGATGGTGTTGCCGAGCACGTCCTGATCGACCCGGTCGGTAAAGCTCTTGATGTAGTTTCCAAAAACCGTGGCGGCCTCCTCCTCGTATCCGGAGGGGCTGGAGGTTTCAAGCAGATTTTTCAAAAATTCAAGCGATGACGCGTCAAACATGGTTTTCTCCTTGGTTTGTTATTTTTAAATAATATAGCATACTTCCTGATTTTGTAAAAGTTTTTCACACCGGTTTGTCCGCCCGGATGAAAAACACAAAAAAGGCGCGGTTTTCACCGCGCCTGAAGTCAAAAGCAAACGTCTATTTTTCAACCGACGCCCAGACCAGATCCTCCAGCTTTTTCCGGTACTCATCATTGAGTTCCGGCTTGGCGTTGTCGTCGCGCGCCTGAACGATGAAGGTCTGATATTTCGGGTCGAAGCCGAACACGGTGAAGGTGGCCGAGCCGTGACCGTAATACTGCACCGCCTCCGGGTCGTCCGACGGCGCCCGGAACGGATGGATGCCGACGCCGTAGCGCCCGAAAAACCAGGTGGTGGTCATCCGGATGTCCGGATCGTCCACGCGAATGTCGCGCGGCATCAGTTTTTCATAGGTCTCGGGCGAGAAAAAACGCCATTTCCCGTAACTGCCCTTGTTGAGCAGCAGCTGGGCGAGCTTGGCCAGATCGGCGGCGCCGGCGGCATAGCCGCCGCCCTGATCGTCGCCGGACATGGTGGTGATGCCGAGCTGACGGTAATAGTTGTCCTCAAACAGCCGGTCGATCGGCGTGGCGGTGGCGTTCATCATGTACATGCCCATCAGATTGGGGCCGACGCCGTTGTAGGAACACTCGGTGCCGGGGCGCGCGGCGGGAAGCCAGTACGCGACTTCAAAGTCGCCCATAACGTTGCGGATGCCGCCGAAATTGCCGTGGCCGGAAAAGCCGCCGGTGTGATTGAAGCAGCGCCGCGGCGTGAGTTTCCACTCCGGAACCGCCGCAAGCGCGGGCATGAATCTGGACATGTCCTCGTCGAGATCCATCAGCCCCTGATCCAGAAACCGGGCGAACAGCAGACCGGTGAACAGCTTGGACATGCTGGCCATTCCGCACGCGGTGACCGGCGTGATCTTTTCGCCCTGCACTTCGCCGAACCCCTCGGAGTAAACGACCGCTCCATTGCGGGCGATCATGCAGTAAAAAGCGTTGTCGGTTTTTTCAAACCATTCGCGGCACAGCGCGGCAAATTTTTCCCGACTGCCGGGAATGAATCCGGCCTCGGCCTCGGAACCGAACCGCACCACCGGCGCCGGAGTTTCAAGTTCTTCCGGCGGAGCAAGCGTCACCAGGTCGGCCGGATAGTTTTTCTGCCGCCAGTCGGCAACGAAACTCGACAGCCGGGGTTTGCGGTTCCACTTCAGTTCGCGGTCGCCGTTTTCAAGATACTCTTTCAGGCGCTGGGGGCCGGCGCTCCAGGTGGAGGCGAACACGTTGAACGGCGTTTTCCACTGAAACGCGGCGGCAAACTTTATGATTTCCGGATCGTCGCGCCAGCCGGACTTCAGCAGATAGTAGCTGAACAGCGACTTGTACGGAGCGCCGTCCGCGGTGTCGGCCTCGACCAGCGCGTAGTAAAGTCCGGGACGGGTGAAGTCATCGGCGGGATTCATCCGCTCGTCGAACCAGGTGAAGCGGACCGGGTTGTCGCCGAACACCGCCTTCGCCGCCGCCGGGTCCGACCAGACCGGCTCCGGCTTTGCTCCGACGGTGCCGACAAAAAGTCCGTCGATCAGCGGCACGTTGCGGGACATTGACATCACCCGGTCGATACGCTGTTTCAACGACTCCGCCTGCGCGCACTGTTCGTCGGTCAGCGGCCCGTCCATCGCGGTCAGCACCACCGCCCAGAAGCCGGTCTTGTGCCAGCTCTTCACCGCGATCCGGTTCAGTCCTTTGTGGAATTTTACGATGAACAGATTGTCGAACGACTCGCCTTCGGCTTTGAACGCCTGAACGCCGTTCACAAAAACCGCCGCGGTGTCGTCGGTATTCAGCTTCATCAGATAGCCGCACGGCTCGTCGAACTCCACGTCCACGGCGGCGTAGGCCATGGCGCCGTCCGCCGGAATGGGAGTGTCCTTGAAGTATTCAATGAAGAACAGGCCGTCGGTCTCCGGGTCGCGCGGGTTCACATAGTCGGAGACGGCGACGCCGCAGACCGCGTCCAGCGGCCCGGCCAGAAACCGGTCGGCCGCCGCCTCGTCCCATTGTTCAAGCGGAATCGGCCCCGCCACCGTCCACCGGTTAAGCGGCAGCGACCCCGCGGCGGCAGCCATGAAAAACATCAATCCGGACAACAGCAGTAATCTTTTCACCCCCAACCCCCTCTGTTTTTTTATAATCGTAAAACACGCCGTCTTTATACGGCGGCGGAACGCCTGAGAACCGCAACCCCGCTTTTACGCGTCAATCCTGGAAAATTATCTCGGAATACAACGGCCTATGATCGGACGCCGACGGTTCATCGACCACAAAATGAGCCACGATCTTCGCCGCGTCGGCCGGATATACCGCCGTGTAGTCCAGCAAAACCCGCGGCTCGCCGGCCGGATACGACTTTTCGTCCGGCGCAATGTCGTTCACCACCAGATAGCCGAGTTCGCGCAGGCGCAAAATCGTCGGGCTGTTCGGCCGGGTGTTGAGGTCTCCCATCAATACAAACGGCGTAAAGCCGCGTTTTTTCATGTAACCGGTGATCATGTCGACGCACTTGACCCGGACATCCTCCAGATCGCGGTCATAGGTCAGGTGGGTTCCCACCACATAATACGGTTCGGGCGCCAGCACCTTAACCACCAGCGCCGACCGCGCCTCTACCGCATTGGACGGCAGACCGAGCAGATCCAGCCGCTCCAGCGGGTATTTCGACATTATCACATTGCCGTATTCGCCGCCCGGCCGCGAACTCGCGAACCCGAATTCATAATTGTATCCGCACATTCGAGCCAGAAACGCCGGCTGATCGACTTTCCCGGAGCGGTCGGCGCCGTTGTCCACCTCGTTCAGCACCACCGTTTCGGCGCCGATTCTGCGGATCACTTCGGCGGTGCCGTTCAAATCGGCGGTCTCGTGGTCGGCTTTCAGGCCGATCTGGATGTTGTAGGAAAGCAGACTGGTCGGCGCGGTTCCGGCGCATCCGCACAATACGGCCGCTGCCGCGACCAGAAAAAAATGTTTGACCCTCATTCTGTCCTTTCAGCCCAAGCGGGCGGCTCCGTTGCAAATTTCATTTTACAGAAAGTAACCGTCCGCCGTCGAAATTGCAAATAAACAGAACAGAATTTACGGTTTTTCCGCACCCGTTCCGCCGTCGCGCCGGTCAAGCGCGGCCAGAATAACCGCCGCCAGAATCAGCACGATCCCCAGAACGATCCGCACCGACAGCCGTTCGCCGAACAGCGCCACCCCGATCGCCACCGCCGTCACCGGCTCCAGCGCCCCCAGAATCGCCGTCACCGTGGCGCCGATGCGCTGAATGGCCAGCGTGGTGCAGGTCATGGAAATCACGCTCGGAAACAGCGCGATCCCGACAATGTTGATCCAGGCGACCAGATTGAAGTCACCCTTGAGATCCATTCCGAACCGCAGGCGGAACAAATACAGCAGCGAACCGAACAGCACCACATAGAAGGTCAGCTTCACCGCCGGAACCCGGCACAGTCCCGTCCGGTTGACCGCCACCATGTAGACCGCGTAAGACAACGCCGAGAGCATCACCAGAACCATTCCCGCACCGCTGACCGCCGCACCGTCCGCCCGGCGGCACAACAGCGCCACGCCGACCAGCGACAGCGCAATCCCCGCCCAAACCCGTTTTCCGCTTTTTTCCCGGAATCCCAGCGCCATTATCAGCGCCACCATCATCGGATAAACAAACAGCAAAGTAGAAGCCACACCGGCGTCCATTTTCTGATAACTTTGAAACAGAAACAGCGAAGACAGCGAGAAAAGCTGTCCGCATACCGCCGCGCCGATCAAGTCGCGCACCGACATCCGGAAACTTTCGCGCCGCCAAATCATCCATCCGCCCAGAAACAGCGCGGCGGGAAGATAGCGCAGCAGCAGCATGGTGTCGGCGTCGAATCCGTCGCCGTAAAGCGGCAGCGCGAACAGCGGGTTGGTGCCGTAAGCCACCGCCGCCGCCACCGCCATAAAGACACCGCGACCGTAGGTCATTGCCCTCTTTTGGGTTTTCATTGGAACCATCCTTGGCGCCTGAACGTATAACGAACGGCGCGGCGCCGGGAATCCGGCGGGTTGATCGATCTTCTCCTCTTGAAGCCGAAAGTACGAACAAAGAAACCTTATAACGGTTTCACTCCATAAAAAAACGCCCGGCGTTTCCGCAGGGCGTGTTTTTTCATTTGGAGCGAGCGACCGGAATCGAACCGGCGACAATCACGTTGGCAACGTGATGCTCTACCGACTGAGCTACGCTCGCAACACCATCTAAGATACCCCTGTTTTTTCAAAAGTCAAATAAAGCACCCGTTTTTTTCGCATTTTTTCCATTTTTTATGGCTTTTCCGTCATTTACCGCCCTTCACGCGGGGGTAAACGCGGCTTTTTTACGACGGAACAATCAAAAAAAGGCCCGAAACACTAATAAAAGGGTTTCTTCGCCGTCGGATTTTTGTCGTTTTTTATTCGTCTGCCGCCAAAAATCCGCGCTGTCCGCCGAATAATTTCAGCAGAACGATCAACGCATAGGCGCTGGAACGCGAACAAACCGCGCCGTCGCCGTATTCGTCAAGCCCGCCTTCAAACAGCGGATATATCTCCGCGGAGTGCTGACGGGAAAACAAAAGTTTGAGCACCGTCTTTTCGTCTTCGGCCGAAAACGGATGAGCCATATCCAGCGGTTCGCCCTCAAAAATGGTGTTGAGCACCACGGGTATCCCGGCCACGGTCTTTTCAAACGACCCGTCCGGACGCCGGTCGCGGTGAACCGCCGCCAGAAAACGCTCCGCCGCCATGCGGAACCGCACGTCGCCGGTGACCCGGTAGGCGCAGAGCAGACCGAGACTTGAAAGATCGTCATTGGATTTATGCAGGCCGCCCTGCGGATCGGACTCCGGAATCTGCTTGGTCGTCTTTAATAT
>JAEWSS010000184.1 GCA_023459755.1 Verrucomicrobiota bacterium
TCGCCTTCCGCAAACCCCTCGTCGGACAGTTTGTGGGTGGAGCCGACCGAGAACAGCCACTCCTCAACCCCCTTCGCCGCTTTGTCGGCCTCGGCCGGATCGCCGGAAAGTCCGGACGCCAGCGGCGAAAGCACGTCGGCCAGCACTCCGGGACGCGCCGCGTAGATGTGTTTGACCACCGCCGGCAGCAGCATTGCCAGACCGAGACCGTGCGTCAAGTCCGGCTTGACCGCGCTCAGCGGATGCTCCAGCGCATGCGTATAGTGCAGCATGCCGTTGTCGAACGAAGCACCGGCCAGCATCGAGGCGTACAACAGATAATACCGCGCCTCAAGGTCATGCGGATTCTTCAGCGCCTTCGGCAGCCAGGCCGCCACCAGCGCGATCGCCTCGCGTCCCAAAGTAATCGACCACGGCGAAGCTATCACGCTGGACACCGCCTCAACCGCGTGATTCACCGCGTCGATGCTGACAAACCGGGTCTGCTTTTCGGAAAGTCCGGTCATCAGCGCCGGATCGTCGATCGCCCACTCCGGGTAAATGCAGTCGGCGACGATGGCCGGCTTGAACTCGTTTTCCGGAATGGTGGCCACCGCCACGCGGTCAACTTCGGTGCCGGTGCCGTGGGTCAGGTTGATCACCGCGATCGGCACGGCTCGCTCGGGAGCAAACTTGTATTTATAGAGGTCGTCGGCGTTGTACTGCGGGTTGGCCAGCAGCACCGCGGCGCTTTTGCCGGTGTCAACCGGACTGCCCCCGCCGATGCAGAGAACCGCCTGGGCGCCCTGCCCGGCCGCCACCGCTTCGTCGATCTGAATCGTGGTCGGATTCGGTGTCACCTTGTCATACAGAACGTAGCCGATTTTATGCGCGGCCAGAGCCGGAACCACCTTGTCCCACGCTCCGGTGGCCTTGTAGGCGCCGCGGCCGGTGACGACCAAAATCTTTTTGACGCCGCGTTTTTCCAGATTGGCGGCGATGTCTTCGATCTTGTTGACCGCTCCGCAGCCGAAATAGACCAAGGTCTTCAGTCTTATCTCGCGGACGGCGTTGATGTCGATGTTGTCAATCATTTTTCAAATCTCCTCGTTTGGTTGAACGCGGAAAACCGGCGGTCTTCCGCAATATATATAAATATAGTATAGCATGGATTATCGGCGGAATCAACACAACGAAGGAGAAAGAACCGGCGAAATTCGGCAAACGCTCCGACCGGCTTGTTTTTTGTCCGTTCGGTGCTATATTATACTTCCAACTATAAGGTGATGACATGAAGACATTTGAACAGCTTTTTGAAGAATTGAGCCGCAAAGCCGCCACCGGCGATGAAAATTCGGGAACCGTCAAAGAACTTGCCAAAGGGACCCATTTCATCGGCAAAAAGATTGTGGAAGAGGCGTCCGAAGTTTGGATCGCCGCCGAATACGAAGGGCGTTCCCGCACCTCGGAAGAGATTTCACAGCTTTTGTATCACCTTCAGGTTCTGATGATAAAACAGGATCTCAAGCTCGAAGACATTTACCGTTATTTATAATTCAGGAGTTCAAGTCCAAATGCTGCAAATCGCAATTCCCAACAAGGGCGCGCTGTCCGATGACGCCGTCCTGCTGCTCAAGGAAGCCGGTTACAAGTGCGCCCGCTACGGACGCGAACTGGTGGTGACCGACCGCAAGAACGAAATAGATTTTGTATTTCTGCGTCCGCGCGACATTGCGCTCTACGTCGGCAACGGCGTGATCGACGCCGGCATCACCGGCCGCGACCTCACCATGGACAGTCAGGCCGATGTGGTCGAATTACTGCCGCTGGCGTTCGGCCGCTCCAGCTTCCGCTACGCGGTTCCGAACACGTCGAACCTTACGCCGGATAAATTCAACGGACTCCGCATTGCCACCAGCTATCCTAACGTGGTGGCCGCGGATCTCGCCAAACGCGGCATCACCGCAAAACTGGTCAAGCTCGACGGCGCGGTTGAAATCTCCGTCCGCCTCGGCGTGGCCGATGCGATCGCCGACGTGGTCGAGTCCGGGCGCACACTGATCGAAGCCGGACTCAAGGTGGTCGGCGAACCGCTGCTGGAGTCCGAGGCGCTGCTGATCGCCCGCGACGCCGAAGTCGCCAAAGCCCCCGGCATCGCCCACATGATCGCACGGCTCCGCGGCATTCTGGTGGCGCGCGAATATGCGATGGTCGAATACGACGTGGAGGAGAGCAAACTCACCGCCGCCTGCGCGGTAACTCCCGGCATTGAGTCGCCGACGGTGTCGCCGCTCGGTCGCAAAGGCTGGGCCGCCGTGGCCGCCATGATCCGCCGCAGCGACGCCAACACGGTGATGGACAAACTTTACGAACTCGGCGCGCGCGGCATCATCATCACCGACATCCGCACCTGCAGACTTTAATTTTGGGAAAGGCGGTTTTGCGTCATGGACAGAATCATTGAACGGGCCCGCGAAGTATTCGATTCTGAAATCGAAGGCATGCTGACCGTACGCGACAGCTTGAGCGACAGCTTCATCGGCGCAGTAAACATGGCTCTGGAAACGCTGAACTCCGGGAACAAATTGGTGTTCACCGGCATCGGCAAGTCCGGCTATATCGGCAAGAAGATCGCGGCCACGCTGGCCAGCGTCGGTTCGCCGTCGATTTTCCTGCACCCGGTGGAGGCGCTGCACGGCGACCTCGGAGTAATCCGGCGCGGCGATCTGCTGTTCGCACTGAGCTACAGCGGCGAAACCGATGAACTGCTCGGCGTGATCGCCCCGGCCAAACGCCTCGGCATCAAACTGGTGGCGATCACCGGAATGCCGGAGTCCAGACTGGCGAAACTCAGCGACCTCACCGTGGCGATGACCGTCAAAGGCGAAGCCTGCCCGTTCAATCTGGCGCCCACCACCACCACCACCAGTCTGCTTGCATTGGGCGACGCGCTGGCCATGGTGCTGCTGGAAAAACGCGGGTTCACCAAGGAGGACTTCGGCCGCTACCATCCGGGCGGGGCAATCGGCCGCGCCGTTACCATGCGGGCTTCCGACATCATGCGCAAGGACGACCATTTCGCCATTGTTTCAGGCGACGCGCAGGTGCGCGACGCACTCTATAAAATGGGAAAAGCGCGTTGCGGTTCGGCCACCGTTGTCGACGATGCCGGCAAACCGGTCGGAATTTTCACCGACGGCGACTTCCGCCGCGCCGCCGAACGCGACATCGAGGTGCTGAAACGCCCGATGCGGGACGTCATGACCAAAAATCCGTGCTCGGTAAATATCGACTGTCTGGCGGCTCAGGTGCTGAAACTGATCGAAGACCGGCACATCAACGACGTAATCGTGGTGGACGACAACGGCAAAGTTGCCGGATTGATCGACGTTCAGGATCTTCCCGGTTTGAAACTGATGTAAAAAAATGCGGAGTCCGCTGCAAAAACTCACGACGGCGGTGATACTGACACTGGCGGTGCTGCTGCCGTTGAAGTTCGGTTCGCTGGCCATGCCCGGCCCGGCCGTGACGCCGGAAGTTTTTTGGGGGTGGCTCCTCACCACCTGGCCGCTGTGGATATTCAGAATCGCCGCGCCGTGCACACTTTTGCTGACACTGGCGGCATACCGGCCGGTGAAACGCAGTCGCGGCGGCGATATTTTCGCATTGCTCTTTCTGACGGCGGCGGCACTGGCATTTTGCGGTACAATCAACGCGTCACAAACCTTTTACAGCCGGGAGACGCTGCTGCATCTCGGCTCGCTTGGCTGTTACTTTTTTGCGGTCAACGAGTTTATCTCGGCCAACGAAAACAATGCCCGGAAACTGACCGGCGCGCTGGGCGTCGGCATCGCTTTGGCGCTGGCGGTTGCGCTTTATCAGTATTTCTTCGGGTTCGACCAGATGTTGAACTTCATTGCGGAGCAACGCGAACGCGGTCAACGCATTTCGGCGGTGCTGGAGGCGAAAATTATCGACCGCCGAACCAATTTGCCGTTCGACCTTTCCAATTCGCTGGCCGGTTTTCTGCTGGCGGCGCTTCCGGTTCTGCTGATCGGCGCGTGGCGGGCCGGCGGACGTTTTGAACCGGAAAAACTCAGTCGAACGCTGTTCACGGCTCTGGCGGCGGCGGCCGGAATGTTCGCATTCGCCACCACCCGCAGCCGGGCGGCGGCGGCGGCGCTGATCGCGGCGCTGGTCTTTGCGGCGATCGTCAAGGTCAAAAGCCTCAGGCTGCGAATCGCGGCGGCGGTGCTGGCGGCGGCGGCGATCGGCGGCGGCGCTTTTTACGCGGCCAATTCCGAACGCGGACTCGGTTCGCTCAACAGTCGGATCGACTATGTGAAAGTGGCGCTTGCTTCGTTTTCCGCCCATCCGTTCATCGGAGCCGGCTGGGGCGAATTTCATTACGACTACATGCTGAATAAATACGACGGAACCGAGGAGGCGCCGCAGGACCCCCACAACCTGCCGGTCGCATTTTTCTCGCAGGCCGGAATGTTCGCCGGACTGGCGATAACGCTGTGGATGTTATGGCCGCTGGCCGCCGTGTTGCGCCGCGGCGTTCCGGACGTAAAAACGACCCTGCTGCTGAGCGGCTGGTTTGCATTCTGCGTCCACAGTCTGGCCGACGTGAACCTGCTGACGGTTTCCGGACTCGGCACCGCCGGAACGGTCGGCCTGCTGATAACCGTTGACGCAACGCGGAACTCGAACGGCTCAAGCCGTCTTGTCCGCCTTTTTGCGCTGCTGTCGCCGCTGGTGTTGGCGGCGGCGCTGCTGCTGTCGCCGGAGTCATCGGTCGGGCGCTGTGAAGAAGCCGCCGCGAAACAGGCGCAGGGCGATTTCCCCGGGGCACTGCGTCTGCTGGATCGCGCCGCCGCCGTCGCGCCGCGCGACCCCTACCCCGGACTGCGCAAAATGGAACTTCTGTACCGGCTCGGCGACACCGCCGGAGCACGCCGGGAACTCGACGCCGCACGAAAAAAATTTCCGGACAACTGGCTGCTCAAGGGCGACGTTCCGGAAGTCAACGCCCGGCTTGAAAAATCAAGGGCTCTAAAATGATTGAACTTTTCGACACCCATTTTCATTATGACGGCACGGTTCCGCCGCTCGAATTCTGCGCGGCCCTGCCGCCGGAGTACGACTACAAATTAATGGCGGTGGCCGCCAATCTCGAAGACTCCAAACGGGTCCGCGATTTTTCCGACGCCATTGATTTCGCCTGGTTCGCCTGCGGCATCCATCCGCACGAAGCGGCGGACGGGCGGCTCGACGCCGCCGATTTCGACGAATTTCTGCACCACAAAAAACTTCGCGCCGTAGGCGAAATCGGGCTCGACTATTTTTATGACTTCACCCCGCGCGACCTCCAGTTGAAAACCTTCAATTTTTTCCTCGACTTCGCGCTGGCCAATTCGCTTCCGGCGATCATTCATCTGCGCGACCAGGACGGCGTGTTCACCGCCTATGAAGACGCGCTGAAACTGCTTGAGCCATACGCATCCGCCGGCGGAAAATTTGTGATCCACTGTTTTTCCGCCACGCCGGAATGGGCGAAAAAATTTCTCGACCTCGGCGCTTATCTCGGCGTCACCGGCATGGTCACGTTCAAACGCTCCGACAACATCCGCGAAACGCTCGCCGCCATCCCGACGGACCGTCTGCTGATCGAGACCGACTCGCCGTATCTGGCTCCGGTTCCGTTCCGCGGCAAACCCGACCATCCGGCCTATCTGGTCGAGATCGCAAAATACGCGGCCGGACAAAAAAATATGACACTGGCCGACTTCGGCCGGACAACCGCCGGCAACGGCAGAAAGTTTTTCAAAATATGAGCGGATTCACCTATTCGTTCAATCTGAACTGTAAAAAAAGCATTGCGCCGATCGCGTTGATCTTCGACGATGCTTCCGGAGAAATTGAAATAGCATCCAACGCCCGGGTTCCATCCGGGGCGTTTCATATCGGCAGCGTCAACGACAAGGACGTAGTCGCATTCACCGCAAAATCGGTTCACGGCAAATCGCTCCGGACGCTTCAGGGCGAACTCGACGAAGCGATGCTGAACGCCGTCAACCGCGCCCGTCAGTTGATGAACCTCAAGCGCCGCGCCGGATACTGCGGCTGCTGCGGCACGCCGACAAAACTGGCGGAAAACGAGGCGGCGCTGCGCTGTCCGCGCTGCGGCGAACTTTATTTCCCGCGGGTTGATCCGGCCATCATCGTCGGCGTTCGGCGCGGCGACTCGCTGCTGCTGGCGCACAACAGCGGCTTTGCCAATCAGCTGTACGGGTTGATCGCCGGATTTGTGGAGGGCGGGGAATCGATCGAGGCGGCGGTGATGCGCGAAGTGCGCGAGGAGGTTGGAATCGCGGTCAAAAATGTGCGTTACTTCGGCAGTCAGTTCTGGCCTTTTCCGAATTCGCTGATGCTTGGCTGTTTCGCCGACTACGACGGCGGTGAAATTCACTGCGACGGTGTGGAAATCACCGACGCCGGATTTTTCCGGCGCGACAATCTGCCGACCACGCCCGGTCCCGGCTCGGTCGCCCGCCGGATCATCGACGCCTGGATCGCCGAAGCCGACGGTTTACGCCTCGGATAGTTTTTTATTTTTTGCAAAAAAGCCAAGAGCCATTGTATTCTGTTAACTGTTATGATATAATAACAAACGGAATAAAAAAATCGGCGGCGGAAAGCAGGTAAAAAGACAGTGGGAGGCGGCAATGGAGCGGCGAATTGAGATTATCGGCGGGTCGGCTGTTTACAACGACGATGTATTTTCCGGAAATATTATGAGCGCCGGACTGATTCACGCGGAAAGCGCGGCGCTGGTCTTCAACAATACAAAATTCAGCGACAATCTTCCCGGCGGCTCCGCCTGTCTCATCCTCGACTCCTGCGACACAATCTTCAACGGCGGAACCATGGTCGGCAATTCCGCATTGAACAATGCTCATAACGGCGGAGCCGTCCTTGTAACCGGCGGAACGCTAAAGATTTCCAGCACAGTCTTTTCCGCAAATATGGTCAGCGGCTACAAGGTTTTCAACGTCGATTACACCCTCGGCGGAGCCGTTTGCGCAAACAGCGTCAGTTCGGCGTTGATTGAAAACGCAAAATTCATCGGCAATCGCAGTGGCTCGCACGGCGGCGCCGTCCGCTTCGGCGGGGTATTCAACGACATTGCCATTCGCGGAACCGAATTTTCCGGCAACGCGACAAACGGCGGCAACTACGGCTACGGCGGCGCGCTGAGTATTCAATTATGGAATCCGCCGGCCGAAACCCAGGCGACGATCAACATTGAATCATGTATTTTCAAGGCAAACTCGTACAGCGAACCGGACACATCTTCCGTCTACGGGTTCGGCGGCAAAGGCGGCGGCGCGGCCATGATTGCCACCGGCATTGACAACGGCGGAATCAACCTGAAAATTGACCACTCCGACTTCAGCGGCAATACCGCGACGTCACAAAATCGACAAAACAACACATTTTTGGGCGGCGGCGCGCTGATTCTCTGGATGACATCCAGCGATAAAACGGTTGAAAACCGGATGACGGTTTCCAACACCACATTTTCCGGCAACGTCGCCGGAGACGGACTCAGCACCCTCGGCGTCAACGGCGGCGCCATGATCTGCCAACTTTCCACCGACGGCGGCATCATCGATCTGAACAACTGCGTTTTCACCGGCAACCGCGCCGTTGTCGCGGTCAGTTCCGGCTACGGATCGGCCCGGGGCGGCGCGGTCAAACTGGAGATTAATTCCGGAACCATGACCATGACCGACTGCGTTTTCACCGGCAACGCCGCCGAACGCTCCACCCCGCCCCCCGACGTTCCATCCCCCTATTTCAACCTTTGCGGCGGCGCGATTTACGCCGAAGGCGACTTCACTTACGCCGTGACCTCCGGACGCGACATTGTGAACACCGGAAATCTGGCCGACTACGGCGGGTTTCTGTTTTTGAATGGCGGCCGTGCAACGTTTAATGTGGCGGACGGCGGAACCTTGACCATCGGCGAACCGACGGACGCCGCCCTGCCGCAAAGCGTGGCTGAAACCACCGCCCCGTCCGCCACCGACTCCTTCGCCGGTTCCGGCACGATCGAGATTGCCGGCGGCGGCTTGATGACAATCAATTCCAATGTGTCGAAATTCACCGGCGACTGGGTCGTCAACGGCGGCAGCCTGAAAATCGCCGCCGACGCCGGTCTGTCCGGCAA
>JAEWSS010000185.1 GCA_023459755.1 Verrucomicrobiota bacterium
GGCTTGCATCGGACGGCGGGACATATCCTCGGCCTTGACGACCTTTCCGACGAACCGCCCCGTGTCGATCTGACCGCCGAGCGGAGAATTAAAGAAAAATACGTCTGCGTCGCGGCACAGGCATCCAGCCAGTGCAAATACTGGAACAATCCCTTCGGTTGGCGTGAAACGGTGGAATATCTGAAATCGCAGGGATACCGGGTTCTCTGTATCGACCGCATGCCGGAATACGGCACGGATTTTACGTGGAATCACATTCCCTACGGCGCGGAAAACTTCACCGGCGATCTGCCGTTGCAGGAGAGAATCGACATCATTAAGGATGCGGATATGTTCATCGGACTGTCCAGCGGATTGAGCTGGCTGGCGTGGTGCTGCCGCGTCCCGGTGATCCTTATTTCCGGCTTCACCGATCCCGTCAACGAATTTGAAACGCCGTACCGCGTCCAAAATGCCAGCGTCTGCCACGGCTGCTGGAACGATATGCGCTGCGATTTCAACCACTTCGATTTTCTCTGGTGTCCGCGCAAAAAGGACGCGAAAGACAAATTCGAATGCACCAAGGCAATTACGCCGAAAATGGTCATCGACCGGATTCGGCAAATTCAGGAGAATTATCATGCAAATTGACCAGTACGGATTCGAGGCGACAAGCGTCGATTTTCACAAACGGAAACTTCAGCCCTACCGCGTTGCGGAGGCCGGAGACATTACTTATCTCTGTTTTGACAACGGGGATTTGAGGCCGATTCACCGCATCACAAAAACAGGTTCGGAAACGGTCATCGAATGGGCTTACGGCGCATGGAGCGACCGGGCGACGCTTGCTTATCTTCCAATCAATCAAACGAGGGATGTGTAAATGGCGGTAAAAATGGACAAGATTCTCGGAGAAGTCCGGGAAAAAGATGAATTGACGGCGGAGGAAGCATCCAGCGCTCAGATTGTCGCGCATAACCAGGACGCCAACGCGCATAAGACGCTGTTCGACGCGAAAGCCGATGCAAATCATACACATACGGCTGAATCAGTCGGCGCGGATGAGACAGGAGCCGCCGATAACGCGGTTGCGGCACACGAGGCGGATACCGACGCGCACAAAAACTTGCTGAACGGCAAGGCGGAGGCGAATCACACTCATACAGCGGAAGCCGTCGGCGCGGAACCGGCTGGTTCAGTGGCAACGCACAATGCGGCCACCAACGCCCATCCCGACATCCGGCAACTGATTTCAGAAGCAAGCGGCGAAACGGTCATAAAGTCAATTCCAGTTTCACGCGCCGACAGCAGTACGGACGGTGTTTACTTCTTCAGCTGGAACACTCTTGGCGTAAATGCAATGACGATTCTTCAATTGCTCAATTCCGGCACGGTTCTATCCAGCGCACAGGTGACATGGAGCAATACCGGACTCTCGGTTGGCGGCATTGCCAATGCCAGCGGATACCGTCTCGTTTATCTCATCCCGACGCGGGTGGATGTCGAAGACGATCCCGAACCGGTGGTGATTGACGTGACCAGCGTCGAAATCACGGGCAACACCAATATCACCGATTCCGGCACGCTCGTTGCGCTGGTGCTTCCAGCCGATGCAACCGATTCTTCGGTTACGTGGGCAAGCGACAATGCGGCAGTGGCAACTGTGTCCGGCGGAAATGTCACGGTTCATTCGGACGGCTCTGCTTCCGTGACCGCCGTCAGCGTCAGCAATCCGGAAATCTCCGATTCCAAGATTCTGACCTGTGTTCTTACGCCAGCTCCGATTGAAGTTGACGATTCCGCCGTGTCCATAGAGAGCCTGAATACCGGCTGGCAGTTCGCCAAAACGAATTCGGCGATGGCGGATTGCACATTGCCTCATTCGGTGAATGCGGAGGATTCCGCGACCGCGAACTATTATCGCGGCACGGTCAACTACAAATGCACCGTGACGATGAGTTCCGGCAATCGGTATTATCTGCTGCTTGACGGTGCGAACCAGCGCGGCACGGTCAGTTTGAACGGCACGCAAGCGGGAACGGCGGTCAACGCCTATCAGCCCGCCGTCATTGATTTGACGAATGCCGGAGCGGTCAACGGTTCGAACGAAATTCAAGTTGCGCTGACCAATGCTTCGGACAGTTCGATGATTCCTTATGCCGCTGACTTCGATTTTTACAACGGCCTTGACCGCGGCGTCCGGCTGATGGAAACCGGACGGCTCTGTTTCGATCCTGTCCTCTACGGAACGCGGCGATGTAAAATCACCGCCGACGCAAGCACCGGCACGGTCACGGCGAAAGTGAAGGTGCTGAACCATCATTCGGAAGCGGAAAGCTGCGAAATTGAAGCAAAGCTCTATTTCGGAGACGAAGCGACCGCCGTCACGACCGCCTCGGAATCCAGAAGCATCCCGGCGAATGGCAATGCGGAAATCACGCTCACACTGGATGCTGTCGCCGATTTCCATCTCTGGAACGGACGCGGCAACGCCAATCTCTACCGAATTGAGCTGAAAATCAAACAGTCCGGCGAAGTCAAGGATACGGTCATTGAGAAAACCGGATTCCGCACTTTTTCCGTTGAAAAGCACACATCCGCCAACGACGGGGCTGGTTTTCTGCTGAACGGAACGGCGTATCCGCTTTACGGCACAAACTATCACACGGATAAGACAGGACGTGCCTCCGCTCTGACTGCGGAGGATTACGCCGCCGATCTTGCGCTGATGGACGCGCTCAAGCCGACGATGCTCAAATTTGCGCATTACACCTGCGACCATTCGCTGCTGGATTATTGCGACGAACACGGAATCATCGCCATGCTGGAAATCCCGTGGAGCAGGAACTTCCCGGCCTCGACGAGTTCTATCGCCGCCGCATACCGGGAGAACATCACATCCGCCATGCTCAATATGGTGACGGAATACGGCAATCACCCGTCTATCGTATTCTGGTGTTTCGACAACGAACTTGGGTACTCTCCGACGCTTGGTTATGATGCAAATGAACTGCATACGTTCATGGCCGATCTCTATACTCAGGTCAAAACTCTTGATCCGCAACGGCTCGTCGGAGCGGGATTTTACGTCAACACCTCCGGCGAACGCGGCTGGACGGATGTCTGCGACCTCATGCTTTCGACGCATTACAAGGGCTGGTATTCCGGCACTGTCGCCAATTCTCTTTCCGATGCCAATGCAGACAATGCGGAAATGGCGATGCCGAAAGCGATCAACGAATACGGCTACGGCGCGAATCCGAATCAGCATGTGCCATGGGGCAGCGCGGCGAATTCCAAGCCGTCTTCCCCAAACAGTTACGATTCTCCGCAGTACGAGGAGTATCAGGCGTGGGCGCTGGAGCAGTATCTGAATCAGTTCAAAAACATCCAGTGGCCGGTGTTCAATCTGCAATGGGCAATGTTTGACT
>JAEWSS010000186.1 GCA_023459755.1 Verrucomicrobiota bacterium
GCGCAGCGCCGGCGCCAGCGCCAGCAGCAATGCTCCGCCAAGCCCCGCCGCCGCAAAACCGAGCATCGCCGCCGCGCCGCCGCCCAGCGCCACCGGGCGCGACTGCTGTTTGTGCGCCTCGCTTTTCGGAACATCCATAAATCCGATTTTAAGCGCGATGCGCCGCACCAGCGGCGTAATCAACAACATCGCCAGCAGTGCGCCGGAAAAAGCCAGTCCGTAAAAACTCAAATCCATTTGCAAACGTCCGTGTTCAAGGTTATCTTATTAATATAGCAGATTTTTCCATAAATCAAGGAGTGGGGAGCCAATGAATCACAAATATGTTTTCGGACCGATCGGTTCGCGCCGCCTCGGCATCTCGCTCGGAGTTGACCTGGTCACCGCCAAGACCTGCACCCAGAACTGTCCGTACTGCGAAGCCGGATGGACCACCGAGCTGACGCTCGAACGCAGGGAATACGTCCCCTTCTCCGCCGTTACCGCCGAACTGAAAGAGGTGCTGGACAAAAATCCGGAACTTGACTGCGTGACCTTTTCCGGCGCCGGAGAACCGACGCTGAACAACCGCATCGGAGACGTGGCGCAGTTCGTCAAAACCAATTACCCGCAGTACCGGCTCGTTTTGCTGACCAACGGCTCACTGCTTGGCGACGACGAAGTCATCCGCGAAGTCGAACCGATTGATCTGGTCATTCCCGACCTCGACGCATCGAACGCCGCTGAATTTGAGCTGATAAACCGTCCGGCTCCCGGCTTGACTTTTGATAAATTCATCTCCGGACTGAATAAATTCTGCGCCGTCCATAAAAATCCGATCTGGCTGGAAATGTTCGTCGCACCGGAAATCAACGACTCCGACGCCTCGATCGCCCGCTTCGCCGCTTTATTGAAAACACTGAAAGCGGCCAAAGTCCAGCTGAATACGCTCGACCGCCCCGGCTGCGACCCGTCCATCCGGCCCGCGCCGCCAACGACACTGCGCAAATTCATCACCGCGTTCGAGCCGTTCATCCCGGTGGAAACCGTCGGATCATTCCGCTATAAAAGCCCGGTTCTGCGCGGCGCAATGCCGCCGGATGAACTATCCAGTCAGGTGATAAATCTGGCCAGACGCCGTCAGGTGACCCGCAAAGACATCACGCTTGCGCTGAACTGCGACCCGGAGTTTCTCGACCGCGTTCTGAACGATCTGCTCAACCGCGGCCTGATCGAATGCGAAAAAGGCGCCCGCGGCGAATTCTTCGGTTATTTCGACTGAATCGGATGACACAACTCCAGAAGTTCATCGATTGAGGCATACGCCAGACACTCCACCGTGTCGGCCGCACCGTAATATATTTTTACCGAACCGTCGTCTTCCGCAATCATTCCGCCCGGAAAAATCACACTGCCGCGAAACCCGTTAAGCTCATAACTCCGCTCCGCCCGCAGCAGAGGAGACTCATAAAGCCCCACCACTTTGGCCGGATCTTCAAGTCCAAGCAGCATCAGACCGGCAAGATATTCCTTGTGCCACGGCGTTTTTTCCCAGCCTTCCAACCGCCGCTCCGGAGTAATATTCACGGCGTGAAATGTGGTAAGCCAGCCCTTTTTCGTCCGAATCGGCGGCGCCGCCGGGCCAATCTTGGAATTGGCAAACGGCACGTCCTCCACGCCAAGCACCAATTTTGAATCGCCCCAACAGCGGCAGTCCGGCGACGATGAAGACCAAATGTCAAACCGCTCGCCGCCTCCCCTGCCATACACCGGAAATGGACGTTCCAGACGGAAAAAACGACCGCCGATACGTTCAGGAAACAACACCATGTTGCGGTTATCCGGCACGGTCATCGACAGAATCTCAAAGCCGTCGAAATCCTCCGTGCGCGCAATTCCGCCGCGCACGCCGTGCCGGGTATCCACCGCAAAACAGATGTAACATTCACCGTCGATCACCGTCAATCTCGGATCGTAAAACCGGACAAAATCCGGGTCGGAGGCGACAATCCGCTCCGGCATCCGCCACGGCTCCGAAGACACCGTCCATTTGACGCCGTCGTCACTGAACGCAAGACCGAGGTTGGTGTAGGTTTTGTCCCACCCGGACGGCGAAAAACCAACGTCATTCCGGAACACCATCACATATTTTCCATTATATTTGCATACTCCGGCGTTGAACACCAGCGATGACTCATAGGGCAAATCGCCGGCGGAAAGCACCGGATTGCACTCATAACGCAAAACTTTTTCCATTGTCGCGCTTATTCCTGATATCAGGCCTTTTCGATTTTGAACCGGCACTCGAAGCCGTTTACGTCCATCGGGTCTCCGTCGAGTCCGGCCGCCGCGATCTCCACCGCCAGCACCTCGCTCTTAAGATAGTCGGAGAACTCGGCGAACACCGCCGCACACGACGCCGGAACCTGATAATACAGACGAATGCGGTCGGACACCTCCAAGCCGGTCTCCTTGCGCAGATTCTGAATCCGGCTGACAATTTCACGCGCCAGACCTTCACGCTCCAGCTCCGGCGTAATCGTCGTTTCCAGCGCCACCGTCACACCGGCGTCGGTAGCCACGGTCACGCCCGGCTTTTCGGTGCGCTGAACCGCCAGATCGCCGGCGGTGATCTCCACCGTGCGACCGCAGATTTCAAGTGCAAACGGTTTGCCGGAAAGGATCGCCGCAATGTCGGAGCTTGAAAGCCCGGCCAGCAGCGCCGCCGCCTGCTTCATATCCTTGCCCAGCTTCGGGCCGAGACTCTTGAAGTTGGCCTTGCAGGAAAATTCGACCAGCGCGGTTTCGTCGGAGCCGATCTCCACCCGCTTCACATTAAGCTCTTCGGAAATAATGTCGGCACATTCCGCAAGCCGGGCGCGGTCGTCGGGACTTCCGGCCACCACAATCGCGCGGGCCAGCGGCTGGCGAACCTTCAGATTGCTCTGCGTCCGCAGGAAACGCCCCAGCGACACCGACCGCATCGCCAGCTCCATCTGCGCCTCCAGATCGGCACAGCGATATTTTTCCTCCGCCGCCGGATAGTCGCACAAATGCACCGACTCCGGCATGTCCGCGGTGCGCAGATTGCGGTAAATTTCATCGGTCACAAACGGAATGAACGGCGCGGCCACCCTGCAGAAGTCGAGCAGCACATGATGCAGCGTGCGATAGGCTTCCAGTTTGTCGGTGTCGTTGCTGCTTTTCCAGAAGCGGCGGCGGCTCCGGCGAATGTACCAGTTGGTGAGGTCGTCAATAAATTTGCTGAACCGGTTCGCCGCCTTCTGAAGGTTGTAGTTGTCCAGCGACTCGGTGATCTCGCCGGTCATCTGCGCCAGCGAACTCAGTATCCAGCGGTCCAGCGGATTCGACGGATTTTCCGGAGCGGCGGCACCGGGAGCCGGCTCGAAATTGTCGATACGCGCATACGTCACAAAGAAACTGTAGGCGTTCCACAGCGGGATCATCACGCCGCGAATGACCTCGCGGACACCGGCTTCGGAAAACTTAAGGTCCTCGGCTCGAACCACCTGACTGCCAAGCATAAACAGTCTCAAAGCATCGGCGCCGCAGTTGTTCACCACCTCCATCGGGTCGGGATAGTTGCGCAGCCGCTTGGACATTTTCTGCCCGTTTTCAGCCAGCACCAGCCCGTTGACCACCACATGTTTGAACGGCGGTTCGTCGAACAGCGCCGCCGCCAGCACCACCAAAGTATAGAACCAGCCGCGGGTCTGATCCAGACCTTCGGCAATGAAGTCGGCCGGAAACACCGACTCGAAATGCGCCTTGTTCTCAAACGGATAATGATTCTGCGCATACGGCATCGAACCGGACTCGAACCAGCAGTCCAACACCTCCGGAATGCGCTTCAGCGGCGACTTCCCGGTCGGCGACGGAATTTCCAGTTCGTCCACAAAATGCTTGTGCAGATCGGTGACCTTTTTCCCGGTCAGCTGCTCCAGCTCGGCGATCGATCCGACGCACACCGCCTCGCCCTCGTCATTCCGCCAGATCGGCAGCGGCGTACCCCAATAGCGGTTGCGCGAGATCGCCCAGTCGCGGGCGTTGGCCAGCCATTTGCCGAAACGCCCCTCTTTGAGGTGCGACGGCATCCATTCAATCTTTTCATTCGCGGCAATCATCTTGTCCTTGATCGCCTCGACCTTGACAAACCAGGTGGAAACCGCGCGGTAGATCAGCGCGTGATCGTCGCGCCAGCAATGCGGATAACTGTGTTTGATTGTGGAGCGGAACACCAGTTTGCCCTCGGCCTTGAGCCGGGCGATCACCTCGTTGTCCACATCCTTGACAAAGCGCCCCTGATAGTCCGGCACCTCGGAGGTGAAACAGCAAAGCTCGTCGATCGGGCAGACTTCCGGCAAACCGTACTTTTTGCAGACCGCGTTGTCGTCCTCGCCGAATCCCGGCGCGATATGCACGATGCCGGAGCCGTCCTCGGTGCTGACGAAGTCCGCCAGCAGAACTTGAAACGCCTTCTTCGCGGCGAGGTCGGCAAAGTAACCGAACAGCGGCTCGTAGCGCACGCCTTCCAGCGCCGAACCTTTGAATTCGGCCACAATCTCCGGAGTCTCCTTGTAATAGGCGCCCATCCGCGACTTGGCCATGATATAAAAAACACCGTTGTCGCGGATTTTCACATAATCGATGTCGGCGCCGACCGCCAGCGCCAAATTGGACGGCAGTGTCCACGGGGTGGTCGTCCACGCCACCAGATAGGTGTCGGCCTCGTCGCGCACCTTGAAGCGAATGGTGATCGCGGGATCGACCACGTCCTTGTAGCCCTGATTGGCTTCAAAGTTGGACAGCGGCGTCGAACAGCGCGGGCAGTACGGCAGAATCCGGTATCCCTCGTAGATCAACCCCTTGTCCCACAGCTGGCGGAACACCCACCAGATCGACTCCATAAACGAGCAGTCCATCGTCCGATAGCCGCCGCGGAAGTCGACGAAGCGCCCCATGCGGCCGACGATCTTCTCCCACTCCGCCGTGTAGCGCAGCACGATCGACCGGCACGACTCGTTGAAGTTGGCGATGCCGAATTTCTCAATGTCCTTCTTGTTCTTGAGATTGAGTTTTTTCTCCATCTCGTTTTCCACCGGCAGACCGTGACAGTCCCATCCGAAGGTGCGCGGCACATATTTTCCACGCATGGTCTGATACCGCGGCACCACGTCCTTGATGGTGCCGGCCAGCAGATGGCCGTAGTGCGGCAGTCCGGTGGCGAACGGCGGTCCGTCGTAAAACACGAACTCCGGGTTGCCCCGGCGCTGTTCGAGCGACTTCTCAAAAATCTTATTTTCCTGCCAGAACTTCAAAACTTCCTCTTCCATCGAAGGGAAGCTGACTTGATTGGAAACTGCTTTAAACATTATCTGATCCTGTATTGACTCTTTCAATATTTTCATATCGCAAACGCACGCTCTTTCCGCCGCCCTCCAGCGTAAATATGCCGGTCTCGCTGCCGACTTTACGAATGGCCTCGCAGCGCAGAACATTTCCGCCCCTGGTCACAATTTCAAACAGCCCGTCTTTGGGCATGTCGGCAAAAAACTCCTGACCGAACGGCAGCACTTCCTCGTATTCCGCCGCGCCGTCAATCGTCGCCGTCGATGATGAACTCGACGGCGTATCCTCCTTTGCAAATTTGAATTTCATATCAAACAGCGACCTGAGATCGACCCGCCACGGCGCAAACAGCAAAGACACCAATATCAATCCGGCCGCAATCGATGCCGCCAGCGTCACCGAAGGCGAAAAGTCGGCATAAGAAAGCAACGCCTTCAAGAACCCCCAGATGTTAGCATACTCAGACATTTCCCACCCCCCGCAGGTTGTTAAAATCCATATTATTTATAATATAGCACAAACCGACCGCTTTGCAAAGCAAATGCATTCTTCACCCCGGTTTATAACTTTTTTCAGTTTTTTTCACCAATCCGGGTTGCACTCGCACATATAACTGTTATATTACTCATATAACGCTGAGGCCGACAATGTTCATAGCAATCGACAATGAGAGTTCCGAGCCGGTTTACCGGCAGATCGTGCAGGCGGTCAAACAGCGCATGGCGGAAGGGGAGCTGGTCTGCGGCGACGAACTTCCGCCGGTCAGAACGCTGGCCGACGCGCTGGGCGTCAACCTTCACACCGTTCGCCACGCCTACCAGACGCTGGAGGCCGAGGGCATTGCGGTGACCAGACTCGGACGCCGCGCAAAAATCGTGTTCCGCAAAAACGGGCTGACCGTCCGGCTGCGGGAAAAACTGCTCGCGGCCTGGCGCGAACTGGAAATCGAGGCGGCGCTGAACGGCATCGACAAGGCTGAACTGCTGAAACTCATCGGAGAAAACAATGCGTAAATTTTTATTGAATAAAATCGTTTTTCTGCCGTCGCTCATCTGCATTTCGGTCGCGTTCATTTTGGCGGCGCGGATCACCATGATTGGCGGACGCTGGCCGATCCACTTCAACGCGGCCGGAATCCCCGACGGTTACAGCGTCGGCGGTTATTCGCAATGGATGATGCCGGCAATCGCGCTCGCACTTATGTTGTTCTGCGTACAACTGGACAAACTGCTGGTCCGCTCCGGAGTGCGCCGCAGCAACCCGTCCGGCGCAATTTCCGGCTTCATGAGCGGCACAATGTTTGGAGCAACGTGGACAGTCTATCACTGCGGCACAACCGGCTGGACGCCCGGCGATATGATCTGGGTGACGACGTTCGGCGTCGGCGGTGCGGCGGCGCTGCTCAGTTATGCGCTGGAATTCACCCGTCGTTATCCGCCGGAACCCGACACGACCCCAATACCGCGCAAACTTGATTTTTCGACCGGCAGCTGGCTGTATTACGACCATTCGGCCATACGCGCCGTTGATGCTCTGCTGATCGGATTCGTGGTGTTTCTCGTTTTTCAGGTGTTCACGATCCCGGCTTACCTGCGCCTGACTATGGTCGCCGCATTTTTGCTGATAACATTTCTGGCGTTGTTCGTAATCGGCGGAATATCGGTGACGGTAAACGCCGAAGAACTGCGGATCGCGGTGGGAATGTTCAAAATACCGATTGTGCGGCTGAAGACGTCCGAAGTTCGCTCTGCCGAACGGGTAAAGATAAACGCCATACGCGACTTCGGCGGTTTTCTCTGGCGTCCCGGCTATAAAAAGACGGGCTTCATCACCGGAAACATCGGAGTGCGTTTTGCATTGCCGACCGGCAAGCTGGTTACGGTGAGCGTTCGGGAGCCTGAGACGATGCTGGCTGCGATTGCCGCCGGTGGCGGAGAAGTCGGCAAAAGAGCCGACGCACAAGTAAGTTGACGGGGAACTGACATCGTGTTATGAGGCGCATTCCTCCAATGACTTGCAGGAGACGGCAGACAAAACAATATCATATTTTACGGAATACGGACTCTGAGCTAATTATCTAAGAAGAGTTGTGAAAAATGAACCATCAACGCGTGCCGTGTGACATCCGGGCACAGTTGCCGGCTTGATATTGGAGCTGCACGTCACATGCTGAAGTAGCGAAAGGCGAGCGCCCTGCCCGACTGACATTTTCCCGTCGGCTGAGGACAAAATCGTATATTTTTTCAAAGAAAAGGTAAAATCCGATTTGATTTTCACAAAAACTGGTGTCTATTATAAGCGTTGCAGGAAGCAACGGTTAAGTGGCAGGATAGCTCAGTAGGTAGAGCAGGGGACTGAAAATCCCCGTGTCCCCAGTTCGATTCTGGGTCCGGCCACCATTTTTTGTCTATACGCCAGTCCAAGTGACTGGCTTTTTTGTTTTCCACCCCAAACCCTGAGCTCAAGCCAGCTCAAAATACCAAGGGCGTCACTACTAATGACCCCCCACTGCCGCTAAAACTGCTCAACTGCTCAGATTTTTTGGCAAGCACCTGTGTCACCTTCGATTTTAGACACAGGTCGTAAATGCTTAATAATCAGCATAAATATTTTTGTATCCAATAGGCATTATGAAAACGATACAAACGGAGTACCAGCCGAGATTCGAACTTGCGTCCTCTCAGAAATCATTCATCTACGGAATATATTTTCCAAACGCTCAGGGTGTCTCAAAAAAGTAAAACTATTTATCTCAAAAAGGCAAAATGCAACTACGCAAAAAGACAAAACAAAAACTTGAAAAAAGACAAAACTAAAGTATATTATGGGTAACATCAGGAGTATGCC